>DATASG010000027.1:0-17958 GCA_036269295.1 Vicinamibacterales bacterium
CTGCTGCGCGTAGAGCTGGTCGAGCGAGGTGCCGGCGAAAACGTCGTTGCCCTCGGTCTGTTTGGGGTGCGACTGGGTCAGGAACACCGCGCTCGACCGGAAGTGATCGCCGCCGATTTCCGGCAGCGTGAACGCTTCGGCGTTGTGCACGTCGGTGTTGCTGACGATGGTGACGTATTCCCGGAACGGGGCGAGCGGCTCGAGCGTCGGGCTCCACTCGAAATCACGTCCGACCTGCGCCGGCGCGAACAGGTTCTTCTTGACCCCGATCGCGGTGCTGCCGGCGTTGCCGTGCACCATCTCCATGCACACCAGGCGCTGCTTCGACGCCGACGCCGCGGCAGCGGTCTTGGCAAATACCGTGCTCGCCGGCACCATCGCATCCAGGAACGGCAGCGCCGCGGTGACCCCGATGCCCTTCAGGATGGCACGCCGGGAAATGTGCTTCTTCGAGATGTACATGGCTTCCTCTATTGTGCGGCGGTTGTCGTGACGGCCTCCGCGGTGCTCATCTGGAAGGCCGGGCTATTGACGATCCCCAGGACGAACGACGAAAAGCGGTTCCCGTTCTGCGCCGCTTTCCTCGTGATCGCCCGAATCGTCGGCTGGTCGTAGTACTCGATGCGCCGTCCGATCGCATACGACATCAGGTTGTCGGTGAAATTGCGAATCACTCCGTCGGAGTGGTTCAACAGCGCCTTCCGAAGGTCGGCGGGGCCGGCCAGCTTGGTGCCGTCATACATCACGCCGTTCGAGTCGATCCCGACGCCGTTGTCCTTGATCCGCCAGGCGCCCAGCGTGTCGAAGTTGTCGAGCGCCAGCCCGAGCGGATCGATCACCTTGTGGCACGACTGGCACTGGGGGTTCTTGCGGTGCTCTTCCATGCGCTCGCGCGTCGAGAGCGGCTTCCCTGTCGCAGTCGCCGCCTTGGTATCGTCGAACGGCGGCACGTCGGCCGGCGGCGGCGGCGGCGGCGACCCGAGAATCACTTCCATGATCCACTTGCCGCGCTGCACCGGCGACGTCCGATCCGCGACCGCCGTCTGCATCAGCATGCTGCCCTGACCGAAGATCCCGCGACGCTCGTCGGGCACCGTCACCCGGCGGAAATTCTCGCCGACGATGTTCGGCATGCCATAGACGCGGGCGATGCGCTCGTTCACGAACGTGTAGTCGGCCGTCAGCAGATCGAGAATATTGCGATCCTCGCGCACGATGCTGTCGAAGAACAACTCGGTCTCGCGTTTGTACGAGATCGCCAGCTCGTTGTCGAATCCCGGGAACAGGAGGGCGTCAGGGTGAATCTTTTCGACGTCCTGCAGGCGGAGCCACTGCGACGCAAAGCGCGTCGATAGCGACTCGGCGCGCGGATCGGCCAGCATCCGACGCACCTGTTTGTCGAGGACCGTTGCTGTGTGCAGCGTCCCCGCCGTCGCCACCTTGACCAGCTCGGCATCGGGCTCGGTGTTCCAGATGAAGAACGACAACCGCGACGCCAGATCGAGATCGCTGACGCGGTAGGTCTGGCCGGCCTTGGCCAGCGTCGGTGTGCTCTCGAAGCGGAACACGAACTTCGGGCTCGCGAGCAGCGCCTGCAGCGCCGCCTTGATCCCCGCTTCGAAGTCGTGGCCCTTGCGGGCGTCGCCGTAGAACTCCATCAGCGATTCGACGTCTTCGTTGTTGGCGGTGCGCCGGTACGCCTCACCCGCCAGATTGGCCAGGATCTTGCGCGCGCACGGGATCTCGTCCGCCGGCGACGTCGGCCGGCAGATGAACACTTTGCGGCGGCTCGGCGTGTCCGACACGCCGGTCACCTTGTAGGGTCCAGTGATGCTGAAGTCGCGCACGTGCGGCAGGATGGTGATGCCCACGTTGTCGCCGTATTCCGTGTCGGCCAGGGTGTAGGCGATCGGCGAGACCAGGTCGTCCACGACGCCGTCGAACTTCTGGATGAAGGCGGCGGCGACGTGCTGCGGCCCCGCCTTGACGTGAATGCGCGGCGTGATCAGGTTCAGGCCGTTCTTGTCGGTCTCGCTGATCTTCCAGTCCACGTCCATCAGCGCGACGCGCTCGCCGTTGATCGACAGGTCGATCTGCTCGTTGCGGCTCGCTACGCTGCCGAACAGCTGTCCGGTCGGCGTGCCGTGCAGCATGATCCTGAACGAGTAGTCGCCGTCGGCCGGGAACGTGTAGTCGATTGCGAGGCCGCCCCGGGTGCCCCAGGGCGTGCCCTCGACGTGCCGCATCTGCGACTCTGTCCGCGGCACCTTGACCGTGAATTCCGACGGGCTCGCGTTGCGGTCGCCGACCGCCAGCGTCGAGATTCGGGCCGCGGCCCGCAGGTAGCCTTCCATCAGCGTCGCCGAGAATGTCTGCACGTCCGCGATGTTGTCGTAGCCGGCGCTCATCGTGTCCGGTGGCAGAAACGCGCTGACGTCGACATCGAGGTCGAGAAGGTCGTGCACCGAATGCGCGTATTCGGCGCGGTTCAGCCGCTGGAACCCGCGGCGCCCGGGGTTGGGATGCGTCGCCGCCGCGGCGTCGACCTTCGCCTCGAGCGAGGTGGCGAACTGCGACAGCACCGCTTCGTCGGGCCGCCGCATTCCCGGCGGCGGCATCATCCCCAGACGCAGCTTGCGGATGATTTTTTCGGAAACCTCTGCGGTCTGATCGGCGCGCGCCGGGTCGAAGGAGACCAGCGACAACCCGCCCGCCTTGCCCTTCTCGCTATGGCACCCGATGCAATACTGCTTCGTGAGGTCCGGCTGAGCTGCGGTCGCCGCCGGCGGCTGAGCCGCAACCTTGTGCGAGACCGCCAGCGCCGGCTTTGGCGCCGGCTTGGCCGGCGCGGGTGTGGTCTGCGCGGAGAGCCCCAAGCCGAGCGCGACGATCGCCGCCAGAGTGCCTGTGCTCGCCACCGTGAATTTCGTCATACGCAATCCCCGGACAACGCCTGATTCCTGCCCCTAAAGCTCCAGCCAGTATAAGGCGTAAATATGCTGGAAGTCCCTCTGTTTCTTGCACTTTATCGTCACGGATGTCTGAGTTTGTCTCGTAAACGTGTACGGGGGCAATGAAAGTGGTGATTCTGCGCGTTTTGGCGTCGCTTAGGGACGTGCGAATGGCGACCCCTTGACTGCCGACTGCCGGACTGCCGACTGGGCGGAGCGGGGGCCAACGGCTGAGTTTCGTCCCGCCCCTTAGCCCAGTCCTTATTGTGCTTTTCACAACGCTGTAGCGCGCGGGTCGGGCGACCCTGCCGGCTACAGGCGCGCGAACTCGATCTAGTGGAAGAGAAACGACCGCGTCCACCCTCCAGGGCTGCGCCGATAGACGACGCGCTCGTGCAGCCGCGCGGGATCGCGCGTCCAGAACTCCATCGACTCCGCCACTACGCGGTAGCCGCTCCAGAACGGCGGACGCGTGACCGCGGTGTCCCTGAATCGACCCTCGATCTCGTGGACACGAGCGTCGAGCTCATCGCGTGACGCCAGCCCGGCGCTCTGCAGCGACGCCCACGCGCCAATCTGCGATTCGCGAGGCCGCGTCGCGAAATACGCGTCCGCGTCGGCGTCCGATACCCGCTCGACGTCTCCCTCAATCCGCACTTGTGTCGCCGGCGGCCAGTAGAACGTCAGCGCCGCGTACGGATGGGCAGCGAGCGCCTTCGCCTTCCGGCTCTCCATGTTGGTGTAGAACACGAACCCGCGATCGTCGACGCCTTTCAGCAGAACGTATCGCGCGGACGGCCGCCCGTCTGGATCCACCGTCGACAGCACCATCGCCTCCGGCTCGTCGGACGCGCGCCGGGCGCTCTCAAAGAGCGACGAAAAGAGCGCGATCGGATCGTCGATCGCCACGCGTCAGGCTCCGGCGGGCAGCGGGCGAAACCCGCCGGCGGAGTCGCGCAGAAAGGCTTCCAGCTTGTCGACGACGGCGGCGGAGAGCCTCGTGGCGGGCGCGGCGATGATCCAGATGTGGCGTCCCGCGGCGCCGCAGAGCTCGAGCCGCCATCGGCCACGAGCGCTGGCGCGCACCGTGACCCGCCATTCGCCGACCAGCGGACGGAAGACGCGCCGCACATCTCGGACCATGCGAGTGAGAAGCGGACCGTCGGCAACACCGTCGACCTGTACGGCGACTTTGTCTGGACGCTGGAACTTCAGGACCGATGACACTCCGCCCAGTGTACCAGTACAAACAAGGCTGCCGCCGGGAAGACATGCGTTTTCCTCGCGCTTTTCGTGCGTGTAGGAGGCGCGGGACCACGGAGTCCTTCATGAACCCCTCATCAGGAGGAATGGCTCGTGAGCCGAGCCAGTGGCGATCCCGGCGATGCGATCGCGCGAAGAGTTCTATACGATGGGACGAGGAGACACACATGAAGCTGACTGAGCTGTTAGTCGCAGAGCTCGACCGCGAGGTGCCACGCTCGCGCCGCGTGCTCGCCGAGGTCCCCGCCGGCAAGTACGACTGGAAGCCGCACGACAAGTCCATGATCCTCGGCAGTCTCGCCAACATGGTCGCGACCATGCCGACGTGGCTGGCGATGGGGGTGACGATGAACGAGCTCGACGTCGCGCCCGCCAGCGGATCGGCAATGTCGTGGGAGAAACTGGAGACGAGTGACGCGCTGGTGAAGGCGCTGGACAAGAGCGCGGTCGATGCGCGAGCCGTGCTGAGTGGCACGACCGACGACTTCCTGATGTCGCCCTGGAAGCTGCTGGCGCGTGGCCAGGTTGTCATGGAGACGCCGCGCTGGGAGATGATCCAGGACACGATCAATCACTGGGCGCATCACCGCGGTCAGATGACCGTCTATCTGCGCCTGCTCGGCGCCAAGGTGCCGTCGGTCTACGGACCGTCCGCGGACGACAAGCAGTTCCGCTGAAAACAGGCTCGGGCGAAGAACGACAACTTTCGACCGAGCTTACAAGAACAGCGCTGAACCATGGAGGCGGCGATGATCATCGCGCGAGCGCGACCTGGTGGCGGTGCAGGAACCACTCGTCGATGACGACGCGCTTCACGAACGCCGGGATCCGGAGCAGGCGGCCGGCCACAACTGCTTTCACCGCGTCGGGCACCAGCCGGGCGACGGCGCCTGACAGCCGAGCGTCCGCAAGCCGGGCCGCGACGCCGGCCGCATACGGCTCCAGCCGCTGGCGCGAAAACTCCCCGCGCGCCGCGACGATCGTCTCAGCTGCGAGCAGTCCCGACTCGACAGCCTGCCTGATCCCTTCTCCGCTCTGCGGATCCGCGACGCCGGCCGCGTCGCCGATCAGCAACACACCGTCGTCGATCATCCGCCCGCGCGGCGCCGCCTGGACCGCATACCAGTGGCCGCGCCATCGCCATGGGAAGTGCGCCGGAATCCTGCGCCTTGTTTCGAGAAAGGCCGCGAAGCGCTCCGTTGCCGCCGGCAACGACCGCGGATCGAGACGGCCGAGGCCGACGTTGAGATAGTCGCCTTTGCGCACGCACCAGCCGTAGCCTTGCAGATCGCGGCAGAAGAACAGCTCCGGCACCTCCGGCTCGATCGCAATCGTCTCAAGCTCGGCGGCGCTGACGCGCGCCTCCGCCTCGCGCGCGACCACCAGAGGACGGCCGCGGGGGGCGCCGTTCAGCATCCGCGCCACCGGACACCCCGAGCCGCCGGCGCCGACCAGCAGCGGCGCGCGGATCGCGTCGTTGACGATCCACTCCCCGCGGTCCCTGCGCACGCTCAGGATCGGCGCGCCGAGCATGAGGCGGGCCCCTGCGCGCTCGAGCAGGTAGTGATCGAACTCGCAGCGGCGGATGCCGAAGCTCACCGGATGGTCGTACGAGACCTCGGTGGCGTCGCCCGCGCCGATCACGCCGACACGAAATCCCGTGAACGGCTGCAGGGTGCGTCCGCTCGCATAGGCCTGCGTATCGAGGCGCAGCGCCGTCACCGCCTGCGGCGTAATCCACCCGGCGCAGACTTTGTCGCGCGGGAACCTGGCGGCGTCCGCGACCATGACATCCAGCCCGGCCTGGCGCAGCCGCCACGCGCAGGTAGCACCCGCCGGTCCGCCGCCCACGATCAGGACATCGCAGGTTGCCATCAAGGTTCACTCGCGCGATTAACCGAATCGCGTCCAGGGAATCGCGTTGCTGCCTCCGCGCGCGAACACCACTTGAAACAGCTGCATCGAGCCGGTCGCGAACGCCGCTTGCGATCCCGCGAGATACAGCCGCCACGCCCGCACGAACGTCTCGTCGAACATGGCCGTCACGTCACCCGCCGCCAACTCGAATCGCGTGCGCCAGCGGTCCAGCGTCGCGACATAGTGCAGCCGGAGGTTTTCGACGTCGGTCACCGACAGATCCCAGGGCGCCAGCACCCGGTCGCAGACTTCCGACAGCGCCGGCGGGTAGGCACCGGGGAAGATCCGCTTGCGTATCCAGGGGTTCAGCGGACTCGGTCGGTTCCGGCCGATGAAGTGCAGCAGGCCGCGGCCGCGCTCGGTCAGCGATCGATCGATCACCGTTCCCAGCGTCGTGTAGTCGGCCACGCCGACGTGCTCGAGCATGCCGACGGACACAAAGGCATCGTACTGACCGCGGACCTCGCGATAGTCGTCCTCGACGAACTCGACGCGATCGTCGAGCCGCTCGGCGCGCGCGCGCTCCCGCGCGTAGGCGATCTGCTCGCCCGAAACATTCAGCGCCCGGACCGTCACACCGAACTCGCGAGCCATGTACAGTGCCAGGCCGCCCCAGCCGCAGCCCGCTTCCAGCACACGTTCACCCGGCCGCAGCGCCAGCTTCCGGCACACGCGATCCATTTTGGCAGTCTGCGCCTCCTCGAGGCCGGCCTCCGGTGTCGGAAAGTAGGCGCAGGTGTAGGTCATCTCGCGATCGAGCCAGCGTTGGTAGAACGCATTCCCAAGATCGTAATGGCGATGGACGTTCTCCCTGGCGGCATGCTTGTCGTTCGATCGCTGCCAGAGCCACCAGGATCTCGGTGTCTCACGGCCGAGCGCGCGGTAGATCTCGGAGAGCACCGCGACGAGATCGCCGCGAATGTCGACCGCGCCGAACATGTACGTCTCGCCAAGGTACAGATCCGGATCCCAGATCCAGCTGAACAGTGCGCGCCGATTCTTGAACACGATCGTTCCAACGGGCGCAGCGGAAGCGGACACCAGCTCGAAGCCGTCCCACAACAGAAAACGGACGCGCGCGGTCGCCACCGTGTCGCGAATGCGCGCCAGCGCCCACCGGTCGAGCGCCGTCGATCGTTCTGGAGCCGTCCGATTGGAGAACGTGGAAACCGAAACGAACTGGAGATGCTCTGACTTCATGGCCGGGGCCCTCCGCCTGGAAAAGGCATCTTTCGTACCGCTCACCCGCCCTGCTTTGGATTCACCAAGAACCTACCATGAGTAAGATGGGACATGGCCGAGACGCCTTCACTGCCTCGACTGGTTGGAGCCCGCGACGACCACGTCTTCCCGAAACTGACCGCCGCCCAAATTGCGCGCATCGCGGCCCACGGCAGGACGCGCACGGTCGCCGCCGGCGAGGTGTTGGCAGACGCCGGCGACCAGATCGTGCCGTTCCTCGTGGTCATCGCCGGCGCGATCGAGGTCGTGCGAATTGACGGCGACACCGAGACCCTGGTGGCGCTCCACGAGACGGGGCAGTTCAGCGGCGAGGTCAACATGATCTCAGGGCGCCGCGCGCTGTTTCGCCTCCGCGCCCGCGAAGCCGGCACGGTGGTCGCGTTGGACCGCGCGCAGCTGGTCGGCCTGGTGCAGAACGACGCCGAGCTCAGCGAGATTCTGATGCGCGCCTTCATCCTGCGCCGCGTGGAGCTGGTGGCCAGCGGCATCGGCGACGCCGTCCTGATCGGCTCGAAGCATTCCTCGGGCACCCTGCGGGTCAAGGAATTCCTGACCCGCAACGGCCATCCCTACACCTACGTCGATTTGGAAAGCGACACCGACGTCCAGGCGCTGCTCGATCACTTTCACGTCACTGTCACCGACGTGCCGGTCGTCGTCTGCCGCGGCGAGCTGGTGCTCCGAAATCCGAGCAACGGGCAGATTGCCGAATGCCTCGGCTTCAACGAAGCGATCGATCGGACGCACGTGCGCGACCTCGTCATCGTCGGCGCCGGCCCGGCCGGGCTCGCCGCCGCGGTCTACGGCGCCTCGGAAGGGCTGGACGTCCTGGTCCTGGAGTCGAACGCGCCGGGAGGCCAGGCCGGTTCGAGCTCGCGGATCGAGAACTACCTCGGGTTTCCGTCCGGCATCTCCGGTCAGGAGCTGGCGGGCCGCGCTTACACCCAGGCCCAGAAGTTCGGGGCGCAGGTGCTGATCGCGAAAGGTGCGACCGAGCTCAGCTGCCAGCGGAAGCCGTACGCGATTGAGATCGACGAGGGCGCGCGTGTGCCCGCGCGTGCGGTCATCATCGCCACCGGCGTGCAGTACCGGCGGCTCGCGATCGACAACCTCGAGCGGTTCGAGGGCTCGGGGATCTACTATGGGGCAACCTTCGTCGAGGCCCAGTTGTGCGGCGGCGAAGACGTGATCGTCGTCGGCGGCGGCAACTCCGCGGGCCAGGCCGCAGTCTTCCTGGCGCAGTCGGCGCGCCACGTCTACATGCTCGTGCGCGGCGCCGGCCTGGCCGAGAGCATGTCGCGCTACTTGATTCGCCGGATTGAGGACAACCCCGCGATCGAGCTCCTCACCCACACCGAGCTCGCGGCGCTCGAAGGCGGCAATCGCCTCGAGCGCGTGCGCTGGCGAAACACCTCCTCCACCATCGAGGAGACGAAAGACATCGGCCACGTCTTCGTGATGACCGGTGCCGTGCCGAACACGCGGTGGCTCGACGGCTGCGTCGCCCTCGACAGGAACGGCTTCATCATGACCGGGCCTGATCTTCGACGCGAGGAGCTCGACGCCGCGCGTTGGCCGCTGGCGCGGCCGCCGCACCTGCTCGAGACCAGCTTGCCCGGCGTCTTTGCGGTCGGCGACGCGCGCGGCGGCAACGTGAAGCGGGTGGCCTCGGCCGTCGGCGAGGGATCGATTGCCGTCTCCTTCGTCCATCAGGTGCTGAGCGAATAGCTGACACGGAGGCCCTCGTGACCGATCTGCCGGACTTCGAGCTTCGCCGCACGCCTCCCCCAGAGCCTGATCTGCCACCGCCATCGCCGCGTCCGGCCGGCGTCTGGATCGCGGTCACGTTGCTGGTCGCGGCGGCGGGTGCGGCGGCGTACGTCGCCTTCGTCAGACGTCAGCCGCTCGCGCCGACGCCAACCAGGAGTGGCGCGTCCACCGCCTCCTCGACGGCGTCGCCGCCGCTTGGCGGCAAAGGCGATCCGATCACGCTGCCGCCGCTCGACGCCAGCGATACGCTGGTGCGCACCCTGGTGCAGGCGCTGACCGAGAGCCCCGCCGTCATGGCGTGGCTGCCGACCACCGGTCTGATCCGCAACTTCACCGTGGTCGTCTCCAACATCGCCGAGGGCGCTACCCCCGCCAAGCAGTTGAAGGTGTTGCGCCCACAGGGGCCGTTCAGGATCATCTCGCGCGCCGCCGGCACCGCGGTCGATCCCCGCAGTTACGATCGCTACGCGGCGATTACGGACGCGATTGCGTCGGTCGATCCGGCTGGTGCCGCCAGGTTGTATGCGACGCTCAAACCGCGCCTCGAGGACGCGCAACGCGATCTCGGGTCCTCCGATTCGTTCGATCGCACGCTGGAGCGCGCCATCGTGTCGCTGCTGAGCACGCCGGCGCTGGACGGATCGGAAGCGCTCAAGCCGAAAGGGATCGGCTACGGCTACGCCGACCCGCGGCTCGAGTCGCTGACGCCGGCGCAGAAGCAGTTGCTGCGCATGGGCCCGCGCAACGTGCGCGTGATCAAGGCCAAGCTGCGCGACATCGCGCTCGCGCTCGGCATTCCCCAGGCGCATCTGCCGGCGCTGTAGAGTCCTGTCGCTGGTTACAGCTCTGTCGATCTGGCACGGCATTGGTAATCGGCGGGGCGGCGCCGATCGCATCTTGGCTGGTTTTGCCAACGGAAGTCCCCGGGTCCGCGCCTTGCAGCCCGGCCTTACCCACGATGCCTAAATCGGGGACGGTGCTGGTCGTCGACGACTACGAACCGAATCTGCGCGGCCTCGGCCAGCTGCTCCAACGCGCCGATTATGACGTCCTGACCGCGACCAACGGCCGCGACGCCCTGGATATCGTCAAGCGCGAACGCCCGGACCTGGTGCTGCTCGACGTGCTGATGCCCGGCATCTCTGGACTCGACGTCTGCGCCGAGCTCAAACGCAGCGTCGAAACGCGCTTCACGCCGGTAGTGCTGATCAGCGGTGCGCAGGAGCGGCAGACGCGCCTCGCCGGCCTCGAGGCGGGCGCCGACGACTTCCTCAACAAGCCGATCGATCCGGAGGAGCTGCAGACCCGCGTCCGATCGCTGATGCGGCTCAAGCGCCTGACCGACGACCTCGATTCCGCCGCCTCGCTCTTCCTCACGCTCGGCCGAATCATCGAGGCGCGCGACCCGTGCACCGAGGGACACTGCGAGCGCCTCACCGACTACGCCACCGCGCTCGGACGCCATCTCGACCTCGGTCAGACCGATCTCGAGGCGCTCAACCGCGGCGCCTTTCTTCACGACGTCGGCAAGATCGCGATTCCCGATCGGGTGCTGCTCAAGAAGGGCAAGCTGACGCGGAAAGAGTACGACCTGATGAAGCGTCACCCCGCGATCGGCGACCAGCTGTGCGCCACCGTGCGCTCGTTCGAGGCGGTGCGTCCGATCGTCCGGCACCACCACGAGCGCCTCGACGGCCGCGGCTATCCGGACGGCCTCGCCGGCGATCGCATTCCCCTGCTCGCGCAGATCGTCAGCATCGTCGACGTGTTCGACGCCCTGACCTCCGACCGCCCGTATCGAAAGGCGCTGCCGACCGCCACCGCCTACCAGATGATGCGAGATCAGGCGCGCGGCGGATGGTGCCGGCAGGATCTGCTCGCCATCTTCATCGACCTGCACGGCGCGAGAGAGCGCGAGCGCGCGGGGATCGCGGTCTGAGCGTCGCTCCGGATCCGCTGCGTGACGGCGTCTCTTCACAACGTTGAAGCGCCTGGCGGTCTGCCGCGAAAAACACGCTAGAATCCCGGCGGACGCTCGCCGGCGACACCCCACGCCCGCTCGAGCGCAAGGCCGGCGCGGGCGATCGTGCCCTCCTCGAACAGGCGACCGAGCAGCGTGACGCCGTGCGGCACCCGCCGCGGCGGAGAGAACCTCGGCAGCGGGTTCTTCGGGTCCGGCGCCCAGTCGCTGCGCGCCTCCGAGACCGTGACAAAGCCGGCGCGCAGCGTCAGCGACGGATGACCGGTGAAATTGGACAGCGTCAGCATCTCGTCACGCAGCGACGGCACCAGCAGCAGGTCTACCTGCGAGAAGACGCGGTCCATCTCGACGGCGACGCGGCGGCGAAATCGATCGGCCTGGACAACGTCGACTGCCGAGAGGAAGCGGGCCAGGCGAAACAGGTTCGGCCAGGCGTCGGGCACCTGGGCTTTCAACGTGTTGGCCTGGCCGCTCAGCGTCAGTTCCTCGAACGCGGCCGCCGCCTCGGCGAAGAGGACCGGCATCAGCGATGGGTACGGCCAGTCGGGCAGCGTCACTTCCGTGGCAATCATCCCCAGCTTCTTCACCGTCTCGAGCGCGGTGCGATCCACCTCCGTCGCCGGGCTTTCTTTCATCCACGCGGGAAAATGGCCGACCCGCAGACCCTTCACCGGCGCTGCCGCATCGAAGTCCAGCCGGCACGGCACGCTCGACACGTCGCCTGCGTCTGGACCGGTGATCGCCTGCAGCACGAGCATCGAGTCCTCGACGCTCCGGGTCATCGGCCCGAGCTTGTCGAGCGACCAGCACAGCGTCATCGCGCCCGTGCGCGGCACGCGGCCGAAGGTCGGTCGCAGCCCGGTGACGCCGCAGCGCATCGCCGGCGAGACGATGCTGCCGCCGGTTTCGCTGCCGATCGAGAAGGCGACCAGTCCTGCGGCGGTCGCCGCGCCCGGGCCGGCGCTCGATCCCGACGCCCCTTCTTCGAGCAGCCACGGGTTCATCGTCTGGCCCCCGAACCAGATGTCGTTGAGCGCCAGCGCGCCCAGGCTCAGTTTCGCGATCAACACCGCGCCCGCCTCGTTGAGGCGATGCACGACCGCGGAATCGGCGGCCGGCACCCGATTCCGGAACGGCTCCGCGCCATAGGTGGTCGCGATCCCCGCCGTGTCGAGGAGATCTTTGACCCCGAACGGGATGCCGTGTAACGGTCCGCGATACTTCCCCGCCGCGATCTCCGCGTCGGCCTTTCTCGCCTGTGCAACCGCGAAGTCGCGCGTGACCGTGATCACGCAACGCAGCTTCGGATCGAACTGCTCGATGCGGTGGAGGTAGATGTTCGTCAGCCGCTCGGATGTCAGCGCCTTCTGTTCGATCCAGCGGGAGAGCTGGGAGACCGGCGCGAACGCGATGTCGGCGTCCGCCGGCGGCAGCGGCACCGCCTCGCTCGCGCTGCGGACGAACAGGTCGCGCCCCGGTCCCGGGCTCGCGCCGCCCAGCACCGGGTTCCATCGCGTCGCCGGAGCGACTTCGGCCGATAGCGGAACCTTGCGCGGCCCGACGCGCCGCTCCAGCAGCGGCGCCATCGACCGCTGCCAGCTCGCGGCTGCCATCTCCCGTTCCGCGGTGCTCATCGTCACCTGCGCGAGCTTTTCCGCTTCCGCGAACGTGGATGGCGACACCGGCGGGCCCGACACGGGTCCGGTGCCGAAGGTCGGCGGCGCCCCCGGTGTCGGCGGCGGCACCGGCGCCGACGTGCTCTTCGACTCTTTTCCGCATGCGACCGCCGCGGCGATCGCGCCGATCGGCGCCGCGATCATGAATCGCCGGCGTGTGTTCATCGCCGGGCTCCCGCGTTCTTGAACGCCAAGGCCAGCGCGTCCCGGTTCAGCCTGGCGCCCCGCAGGTACACATTCGCGATCTTCCGCGTGTTGCGAATGTTCTCGAGCGGGTTCGCGTCGAGCACGATGAAGTCGGCGCTCTTCCCGATCGCCAGGGTTCCCAGGTCCTTGATGCCGAGCAGGGCGGCGGGCCGCGACGTCGCCGCCACGATCGCCTGTGCCGGCGTCAACCCCAGATCCACCCAGCGCGCGATCTCGTGGTGATCGGCCCAGCCGAACGCGTGTCGCGCCGTGATGCCGGCGTCGGTGCCGAGCACCAGGCGGGCGCCGGCCGCAACCATCTTCGGCACGTTGTTGGCGAGCATCGCCTCGCGGTTGGCGGCGTTCGCCGGCACCGGTCCACAAGCGGTCTGCCGGATCGCGGCCAGCGCCGGCGCCGGGTAGCTCTGATCGATGAAGGGATCACCGTCGCACGCTTCGCTGCGATCGCCAAGCCCAATCACCGTCGTCCAGTACGGCTTCTTCTCCGTGAGCAGCGCAATCAGCTCCTCGTCCAGCTTCTCGTTCGCGACCGTGTGCACCAGGACGTCCGCGCCGGCGCGCACCACCGCTTTCTGATCCTCCATCGCGATCGCATGCGCGTGCACCAGCATGTGGCGTGCGTGCGCTTCATCGATCACCGCGTAGTACACCTCAGGCGTCATCTTTGGATAAGTGCCGCGCCGATCGTCGACCCAGATTTTGACCTGGGTGAGCTGCCGCCCGGCCATCATCGCGACCGCCGCACGCGCCTCGGCGGCATTCGACACTTCGTAGACCGCGTGGAGCGCGCTGGTGCCCTTCATCAGAATCGCGTCGGGGCCGCCGTGGGGCGGCGCCATCCCCGGCATGAAGAAGAATCGAGACGCCGGCGGGAACTTGCCGGCGCGCTGATCGCGCTCGAACTGCAGCGACGGCTCGAGCGGGCTGCTGCCGACTGATTGCGTCGCGCCGACGCCGTAGAAGGCTTCCCGCTCGAGATGATTCAGCACGTTCTGCGCCGTGTAGTTCTCGGCGCCCCAGGTCGTGTATCCCTCGTAGCCGATGTGCACGTGCGCGTTGATCATCGTCGGCATGACCGTTTTTCCGGTCAGATCGACGCGCGCCGCGCCGGTCGGCGCGGTCACCGCGCCCGTGCGTCCGAGCGCCACGATTTGGCCGTCGCGGACGACGAAAGCGCCGTTCTCGATCACGCCGCCATCACCGACGATCACGCGGGCGCCGTCGTAGAGCGCCACCGCCGCCGGGCGGGGCGGCTGCGAACCCACCGCCAGCGAGCCGGCGGATCCAAGGAGCGCGCACCAGATCAGTGCCTGTATCCGGCCCATGGGGATCTCCTGTCAGGCGCATCATATGCGGGGCCGCACTCCGGGAGATAATCCTCGACCATGAAGCTCTCATTAGCTGGCGCCCTGCACCTCGCACCCCGCACTCCGCACCCCGCACCTCGCATGTTCCTCCTGTGTCTCGCGACGATTCTTTCTCTGTCGACGCCCGCCAGAGCCCAGACGCCGCGAGGCAGCATCACCATCGAACGCATCTCTCGGATCAAATACCCCTCATCTCCCGCCTGGTCGCCCGATGGCAGGATGGTGGCGTTTCTCTGGGATGCGTGGGGCAAGCAGGATCTCTTCGTGGTGACGCCGGGACAGACGCCGGTCGCGCTGACCGACTTCCCGGTTGATCCGGACATTCGCACCTCCGACATCTCCTCGTTCGCGTGGGTGTCGCCGGCCGAGATCCTGTTCTCCAGGGACGGCGTCCTCTGGACGGTCTCGCCGGCATCGGCGAAGCCGGCGCGCCTGTCGGGCGGGTTGGCCGACGCGGCGAACTGCACGCTGTCGAACGACCGCAAGCTCATTGCCTTCACGCGCGGCGGCCAGATCTGGATCGCATCACTCGACCGCAAGACGCAGCGCCCGGTCACCGGGCTGAACCCGATGACCGCCTCCAGCCCTGTCTTTTCGCGAGACGGCCAGTGGATGGCTTTCACCTCCGCGGGCGCCGGACTGCCGTCCGATCCGGGGCTTCTACCCTTCAACGGCGACCGCATGCGCGTCGTCGGTAACAGCAACGGCGTCGTCGCCGGCGGCGCGACGGAACGACGGCTCGGCGTCGTTTCGGTGTACGGCGGCGACATTTCGTGGATCCCGACCGTCGGCAATCCGGGCGCGGTGCAGTTTACCGCTGACGGATCGCTGTTGTGGGCGGAAGCGTCGGCGAGCGGCAAGACCCGTGAAATCAAGGTGTGGAGCGCCGGCGGATCGCCGCGTACGTTGTGGAAGGATCAGGACGAGAGATGGTTTTCACCGACCGGCCGCGATTCCAGAGTGCTGGTGTCGCCGGACGGCAGGTCGGTCGCCTTTGTCAGCGACCGCACCGGCTGGATTCACGTCTACGTCATGCCAGTGACGGCCACCGCCGAGTCTCAAGCGAAACAGCTGACGAAGGGCGACTTCCTGGCGGGGCTCGGCAGCTGGTCGGCCGACAGCGCCCGCATCGCCTATCACCGCAGCGCCCCCGGGAATCAGATGGAACGCTTCGTCGACGTGGTCGACGTGACGTCAGGAAAGAACGAGGCGATCGTCACCGAGCGCGGCGTCAACTACGATCCGTCGTTCTCACCAGACGGATCGACCCTGGTGTTCCACCGCACCGACGTCGAGAACTCACTCGATCTGTACGCCGTGCCGGCGCGGGCGCAGTCGCGCGTCGTGAGGCTGAGCGATTCGATGCCCGCGGGGCTCGACAAGGCCGATCTCACGCCGCCGGTCGCGGTCTCTTTTCCGAGCCGTCTCGACAAGAAGCCCGTCCCCGCGTCGTTGATGGTGTCGAAGGCGATCGACCGGTCGAAGAAGAATCCCGCGCTCGTCTGGATTCACGGCTCGGGATCCGACCAGAATTTTCTCGGCTGGCACCCGGGCAGCTACCGGATGTACTACTCGCTCTGTCAATATTTCGCTCAGCAGGGCTATGTCATCCTGACGCCAGACTATCGTGGCAGCTCCGGCTACAGCCGCGAGTGGTCCACCGGCGTGTACATGGGCATCGGCGTCAATGACACCGCGGACGTCGCCGCCGGCGCGGACTATCTCAAGACGCTCAGCTACGTTGATCCCGATCGCATCGGCGTCTTCGGACTGAGCTACGGCGGCTTTCTCACCCTGCAGGCGCTGACCGCCGATCCGACGCTCTGGCGCGCCGGTATCGACGTCGCGGGCGTCGTTGACTGGGCGACCTACGGCGCCGGCTACACCACGCCGCGCCTCGGCACCCCCGTACAGAACCCGGACATCTACAACATCTCGGCGCCGATTCAGCATATGGACAAGCTGGCGCGGCCCCTGCTCGTGCTCCACGGTACCAATGATCGCAACGTGTCGTTCGCCGATTCGTTGCGGCTCTTCGACGTGCTGATCAAACTCGGCAAACCGTTCGAGTCGCAAATCTATCCCGGCGAAATCCATTTCTTCCGCCGAGACATCGTCCTGCGTGATGCGTGGAAGCGCGCCGAAGAATTCTTCGATCGCACGGTGAAGAACGCTCCGGCCGTCATCGCACGGCCGTGAGCGGGCACGGCGTGCGCTCCGGGACCTCGCACGCCGCGCCCCTCCGTGAGGAGTTATGATTCGCCTGAAAGGCGCCGGAGGCGATCGGCCGCCGGGCAGGAGGCTGCAGTATGACTGGACGACACGGTGCCTCGTTCGGCGTGTTGGCGGTCGCATGCGGGCTGGCGGCGGGGGCCGCGACCCTCACCGCCCAGACGCCTCGCAAGTGGGTCGTGGAGCGGACGGCTGACGGACACCCCGACTTTCACGGCGTGTGGGCGAACAACACGGTGACGCCGCTCCAGCGGCCGAAGCAGTGGGAAGGCAAGGAGCGCCTCACCGACGCGGAGATTGCCGAGCTGCAGACCTTCGCCGCGCAAATCGTCGAGAACGACGGCGACGCGCAGTTCGGCGACGGCTTCATTCTCGCCGTGCTGAACCGCATTTCGAATCCGAAGTCGTACGATCCCGGCACCGGCAACTACAACCAGTTCTGGCTGGTCGATCGCGACTGGCACGATCGTCGGACCGCGCTCATCACCGAGCCGCGAGACGGCAGGATTCCGCCGATGACCCCCGCGGCGCAGAAGCAGCGCGCCGCCGAGATCGAGCAGCGGCGGGCGCACGCGTTCGAGGACCCGGAGAGCTTCCCGCTCGGCGAGCGCTGCGTCAACTTCGGCATTCCGCGGCTCCAGGCAGGCTACAACAGCTATATGCAGATCGTGCAGGCGCCCGGCTACGTCACCATCATGAACGAGATGGCGCACGACGCGCGCATCATCCCCCTCGACGGCCGTCCGCACCTCGACGAGCGCGTCCGCGTGTGGAATGGTGATTCACGCGGGCACTGGCAGGGCGACACCCTGGTCATCGACACCACCAACTTCTCGCCCAAGAGCGATTTCATGGGCGCACACGAGCGCCTCCAGCTCACCGAAAAGCTCACCCGGGTCAGCGCCGACATTCTCAACTACGAGGTCACCGTCACCGATCCGACGACGTGGACGGCGCCGTGGACGGCCATGATTCCGCTGAAGCTCAAGGACGAGCGGATCTACGAATACGCGTGCCACGAGGGTAACGAAGCGATCCCGGATATGCTGCGCGGCCACCGCTTCGAGGAGCGCGAGGCCGCGGCCAAGAGCGGCAAGAAATGACCACGCCCGGCTGCCCGACCACCCCGACGCAGGCGCGGCTCAAGCTCCGCGCCCCCCCCGCACCTCGAACTAACCCCGCACCTCCCGCCCCCACCCTCCGCACCTCGCCCCGTCCGCCCCCCGCCGGCCGATGTCCGCCGCATCTACAGGTCAGGGGTGTTGAGGCCGATTAGAGGAGTACCCCCAGTGACACGGTGCACTTTGAGAAAGAGTGCGCATGATACTGCCCCAACGGCTCGACGTTAGCTT
>DATASG010000028.1:0-2133 GCA_036269295.1 Vicinamibacterales bacterium
TGCGGCCTCGGCGCGCGCGATACGCTGCGGCTGGAAGCCGGCATGCGCCTTCACGGCAACGACATCGACGAATCGACGACCGCGGTGGAAGCGGATCTGAACTGGATCGTCGGCTGGAAGAAGGACGACTTCATCGGCGCGGGCGTGCTCCGCGAGCAGAAGGCGAGCGGCCCGGTGCGCAAGATCGTCGGCTTCGAAATGCTGGAGCGCGGCATCGGCCGCCACGGCTACGACGCCTATGTCGGCGACGCCAGGGTTGGCGTGGTCACCAGCGGCACCCAGACGCCGCACCTGAAGAAGTCGATCGGCATGGCCTACCTGCCGATCGCGCAGAACGCGCCGGGCACTGAATTCGACGTCGACATCCGCGGCCGCCGTACCCGCGCGCGCGTCGTGCCGATGCCCTTCTACAAGAGGTCCAAATAGTGGCGTATCCCGACAGCTTCAAATACACCAAGGATCACGAGTGGGTCGCCCTCACCGGGGACACCGGCAAGGTCGGCATCACCGACTACGCGCAGCAGCAGCTTGGCGACGTCGTCTACGTCGAGCTTCCCGAGGTCGGCGCGAAGGTGAAACAGGGACAGTCGTTCGGCACCATCGAGTCGGTGAAGGCGGTGTCCGAGTTGTACTCGCCTGTCACCGGCGAGATTGTCGAGATCAACTCGGCGCTAAAGGACAAGCCCGAGTCCGTCAACGCCAACCCGCACGAGAGTTGGATGGTCGTCATCAGGCTGACCAACCCGAGCGAGGCCGGCTCGCTCCTCGACGCGGCGCAGTACGAGGCGCTCGTCAAGTAACGACAGCCTCCAGCCTCCAGGCCCCAGCCCCTAACATGCTGTTTGACTTCGAATCGTTCCAATCGCGACACATCGGACCCAACGCGGAAGAGACCGCGGCGATGCTCGAGGCCGTCGGCGCGCCGTCGCTGGAGGCGCTGATGGACGAGGCGATCCCGGCCCGGATTCGCCTCAAGACGCCGATGAACCTGCCGCCCGGCCAACCCGAGCATCAGTTCCTCCGGGAGCTGCGCACGGCCGGCGCCCGCAACCGAATCGCGAGATCGTTCATCGGCTACGGCTACTTCGACTGCATCACGCCGAGCGTGATTCTCCGCAACGTGCTGGAGAACCCAGGCTGGTACACGCCGTATACGCCGTACCAGGCCGAAATCGCGCAGGGCCGCCTTGAATCGCTCCTCAACTTCCAGACGATGGTGACCGACCTGACGGGGATGCAGGTTGCCAACGCCTCGCTGCTCGACGAGGCGACGGCCGGCGCCGAGGCGATGACCATGCTGGCACGCGTGCAGGCGAAGCGGATCGAGGGCGTCGAGGGCGCACCGCAGTTCCTGGTGTCGGACTCGTGCTACCCGCAGACGCTCGACGTGCTGCGATCGCGGGCTGAGCCGCTCGGGATCGAAATCGTCCTGGTGCCCAACGAGCTCGTCGACGAAGCCAAGTTCGGCGGCCGCGTCTTCGGCGCGCTGGTGCAGACGCCTGACAGCGCCGGCCGGGTTCGCGATCTACGACCGTTCATCGCGCGCGCGAAAGCCGCGGGTGTGCTGGTCGCCGTCGGCACCGATCTTCTCAGCCTGGCGCTGCTGACGCCGCCAGGAGAGATGGGCGCCGACGTCGTCTACGGCAACTCGCAGCGGTTCGGAGTGCCGCTCGGTTACGGCGGCCCGCACGCCGCGTTCTTTGCCACCCTGGAAACGCACGTGCGGCAGGCGCCAGGACGCATCATCGGCGTGTCGATCGATGTGCACGGCGACACCGCCTACCGGATGGCGCTGCAGACGCGCGAGCAGCACATCCGGCGCGAGAAAGCGACGTCCAACATCTGCACCGCGCAGGCGCTGCTGGCAAACATCGCCGGTCTCTACGCGGTGTATCACGGCCCGAAGGGGATCAAGGCGATCGCCAGCCGCGTGCACGGCTACGCGAAGCTGTTGACGCGCGCGCTGGAGGGCATGGGGTTCCGCCAGCTGAACGATCACTACTTCGACACTCCGCGCTTCGAGGTGCCGGGCGGCGTGCAGGCGGTCGGCCGGATCCTGAAGGCGGCGCAGGACTCCGGCATCAATCTCGGCTACCGCATGGACAACACGATCCATGTCGCGCTCGACGAAAC
>DATASG010000029.1:0-3230 GCA_036269295.1 Vicinamibacterales bacterium
CGAGCTGGTGCTCAAGACCGAGGCCGAGATGCTCAAGACCAAGAACTTCGGGCGCAAGAGCCTCAACGAGATCAAGGAAATCCTGCAGACGATGGGGCTGGGCCTCGGCATGCGCGTCGATCAGCCGGCCGGCGCGTCGCAGGACTAATCGGGCAGGACAGGCAGGACGGGCGGGATGGGCTGGAGGGTGGTTTTCCCGTCCCGCCGCTGACGCCCGTCCAGCCGCTCCCGCCCCTGGAAAACGAGTTATGAGACACCGAGTCGCACACCGAAAACTGGGACGCGTCACCGAGCACCGCATCTCGATGCTGCGGAACCAGGCGACGGCCCTGCTCAAGTACGAGCACCTGACCACGACGGTCCCGAAGGCGAAAGAACTTCGGCCGTTCGTCGAGCGCCTGATCACCGTCGCCAAGCGCGGCCTCGCCGCCGGCGAGGCGAACGGACGGGTGCTGAACGCGCGGCGGCTGGTCATGCAGGACCTGCAGGATCGCGACATCGTCAGCAAGCTGTTCGAGACGATCGCACCGCGCTTCGCCGCCCGTCCCGGCGGCTACACGCGTCTGATGCGAACCGGCTACCGCAAGGGCGACAGCGCCGAGCTGGCGATGGTCGAGCTGGTCGGGAGCGAGTTCGACCCGAACGCGAAGAAAGAGACGCCCGCCGAAGAGGCGAAGCCGAAGAGCAAGGGCGTCGGCGGACGTCTGCGCGCGGCGGCCGAGCGGCTCCGCGGCAAGAAGGGCGATGACGACAGCCCGAAGGTCACTGCGAAACCGTCGAAAGGCGCGGGACGGAGAGTCACGACGCCGCGCAAAGCGGGGGGCTCGTAGACAAGTCTGAGGTCTGAAAGAACTGAAGCCCGCGATGCTGGAATGGCGTCGCGGGCTTTTTTCGTACCTTCAGACCTCCTCGACCTCGACGCCGGCGCGCTCGGCCTTCGCGGTGGCGATGATCTTCGACTGCAGGTGCGCCGGCACCTCGTCGTAGTGCGAGTACTCCATGTGATACGAGCCGCGGCCGCCGGTGGCCGAGGTCAGGTGCTGTTCGTAGGTCAGCATCTCCGACATCGGCACCTGGGCCTTGATGATCGTGGTCGCCCCACGCGTGTCCATGCCGGCGATGCGGCCGCGGCGGCCGTTGAGATCGCCCATCAGGTCGCCGGCGAAATCCGACGGCGCGTAGACCTCGACGCTCATCACCGGTTCGAGAATCGTCGGCCGGGCCCTGGTCATCGCGTCCTTGAAGGCGAGCGAGCCGGCGAGCTTGAACGAGAGCTCGTTGGAATCAACGTCGTGGTATGAGCCGTCGAAGACGGTGACGCGGAAGTCGACCATCGGGTAGCCGGCGAGGTAGCCGCGAGTGCGCGCGTCCTGAATGCCTTTCTCGACCGCCGGCACGAACTGGCGCGGAATCGAGCCGCCGAAGATGTCGTCGACGAATTCGAAGTCCGATCCGCGAGCCAGCGGCTCGACCTTGATCTTGCAGTCGCCGAACTGGCCGTGGCCGCCAGTCTGTTTCTTGTGCCGGCCGTGGGCCTCGGTGGCGCTCTTGATGGTCTCGCGGTAGGGGATCCGCGGCGGTTTGAGGGTGACGTCGACGCCGAACCGCCGCTTCAGCTTGGCGACGGTGACCTCGATGTGCAGCTGTCCCTGGCCGTAGAGCAGCAGCTCTTTGGTTTGCGGATCCCGGCTGTAACGGATCGACGGATCCTCCTCCTCGAGCCGGTGCATCGAGGTGCTGATCTTGTCCTCGTCGCCGCGGCTTTTCGGCTCGATGGCGTAGGCCAACACCGGCTCCGGACACTGCGCGCCGGAGTAGGTCACCTGATCGTTCTTGTCGCCCAACACGTCGTTGGTCAGCGTGTCTTTCAGCTTGGCGACGGCGCCGAGATCGCCGGCCTTGATCTCGGGGACGTTCGTCGGGGTCTTGCCCTGCATCAGCATCAGGTGGCCCAGCCGCTCGGGCGCGTCCTTGGTCTTGTTGAGCACGGTCGAGTCGGCCTTGACGACGCCTGAGACGACGCGAAACATGGTGATGCGGCCGGCGAACGGGTCGGCGATGGTCTTCCACACGAACGCCGACAGCGGACCCTTTTCGTCCGCGGCGCGGGCGACCGCGGCGCCGGCGCGATCCGTGCCCTGGAACGGCCGGTCCGCCGGCGACGGCAGGTAGGCGACGATCGCGTCCAGGAGCTGTGGCACGCCGAGGTTCAGCAGCGCCGAGGCGCAGACCAGCGGGAACAGCTTCCCGGCGACGGTGGCGCTGCGCAGGCCGGCGACGAGCTCGTCGTCGGTCAGCGTGCCGGCCTCGAAGAAGTGCTCCATCAGCGTTTCTTCGTTCTCGGCGACCATCTCGATCAGCGCTTCGCGCGCCGCGTCCACCGCGGCAGCCATCTCGGCCGGCACCGGCGCCTCGCTCCAGGCGCCGCTGCTGTCGGTCTTGAACACGAACGCCTTCTTCGACACCAGGTCGACGACGCCGCGGAACGCCCTCTCGTCGCCGATCGGGAGCTGGATGGGAATCACCGAGCGGCTGCACGACTCGCGCAGCGAGGCCAGGGTACGGTCGAGGCTGGCGCGCTCACGATCGAGGCGGTTGACGGCGACCAGCCGCGGCAGCGCGCGCTCCTCGGCGGCCGCCCAGACCTTCTCGGTCTGCACCATGACGCCGGCGACAGCGTCGACCACCACCAGCGCGGCGTCGGCGACGTTGAGCGCCGCCAGCGCGTCGGCGAGAAAATTGCCGACGCCCGGCGTGTCGATCAGGTTGATCTTCTGCCGGTTCCACTCGGCGTAGGCGAGGCTCGCCGACAGCGTGTGCTTGCGCGCGATCTCCTCCTCGTCGTAGTCGGTGACGGTCGTGCCTTCGTCGACCTTGCCGAAGCGGTTGATCATGTTGGCGTCGGCGAGGATCGCGGACGCGAGCTGGGTCTTGCCCGAACCGCTGTGACCGACGAGAGCGAGGTTGCGAATGCTGGCCGCGTCGTAGACCTTCATGGTGTCCCCCGACGAATTGGTGCGTCGGTGAATTGGGAGTGCCAACCCGCCGACTACGTGTGACTCATCAGCGGAATCATATGCAGGGGTGGGGGACCCCGCAAGACGATCGTGCTACTCGTAGCGCAGAGCTTCGATGGGATCGAGGCGGGACGCCTTGAAGGCGGGATACATGCCGAAAAAGAGGCCAACCGAGGCCGAGAAGCCGATGCCGATCGCGAACGACCACCAGGG
>DATASG010000030.1:0-19852 GCA_036269295.1 Vicinamibacterales bacterium
GCCATAGAAAAGCGCACGCTTGTCGACGGTCGAGAAGACGACCGGCTGCGTGCGGACCGTGCGGTATTCTGGCCTCGCCGCCGCAGCCGGACCACCTCGTCCACGTCCGGCGACGGTCGGGCCGACATTCGACACCTGGCCTGTACGGCGGTCGTAGCGCGTCACCTTGCCGCCGTAGACCAGCTCTGGATCGAGAGGGTCCGGCGCAGCGTAACCGTATTCCTCCACCCCGACCGGATGCCAGTCCCGAATCGTGATCTGGCCGTCGTTGCCGCGGCTCGCGATGCAGACCGATCCGCTGTCCTGCTGCCCGCCGCACACCCGGTACGGAAACGCGTTGTCGGTCATCACGTGGTACAGCGCCGCAGTCGACTGGGTGAACCACGAGCTCCACGTCTGGCCGCCGTTGAGCGTGACGACCGCACCCTGATCGATCACGAGCAGCATGATGTTCGGATCGTTCGGGTTCCACCAGAGGTTCTGATTGTCGTCGCCGCCCGGGGCGCCCTTGAAGGGCACGAACGTCCTGCCGCCGTCGGTTGACTTGTAGCTGACGACGTCGGTGACGATCAGCGTGTCGGCGTCCTTGGGATGCACATGCGGCACGACTTCGTTGATGCGGCTGACCGGACGCGCGTCGGTGGTGCTGCGCACCCACGTCTCGCCGGCATCGTCGGACCGGTAAATGCCGGTGCCGCTCCCGGTCGCTTCGAGCGTCACGTAGACGCGCTTCGGGTTGCTCGGCGCAACCTCGAGCTCGGCGTCGATGATCCCGTCCGGGAGCCCTTGTTTCAGCGGCTTCCACGTCGTGCCGCCGTCGACCGATTTGAAGATGCCGCCGCTGGTGCCGCTCCACGCGCCGTTCTCCCATGGCCCCTGGCGCTGCTCCCACAACGTCGCGTAGACGATGTCGGGGTTGGAGGGATCGATATCGACGTCCTTGGCGCCCGTGTTCTCGTCCTTGAACAGGACACGATCGAAGGTCTTGCCGCCGTCCGTAGACCTGAACACTCCGCGCTCCTGATTTGGGCCGTACGGATGGCCGAGCGCGGCGACGAACAGCCGGTTCGGGTTGTTTGGATCGATGGCGATTTTCGGGATCTGTTGCGCGTCGCGCAGGCCGAGGTGGTTCCACGTCTGGCCGGCATCCGTGGACTTGTAGATGCCGTCGCCCACCGCCAGGTCTGGGCGAGGCAGCCCCTCGCCGCTGCCGACGTAGATGACGTTGGGATCCGACAACGCGACCGATACCCAGCCTATCGATCCGGTCGGCTGGTCATCGAAGATCGGCTTCCACGTTCGGCCGGCGTCGGTGGTCTTCCAGACGCCGCCGTTCACCATGCCGATGTAGAACGTGTAGGGCTGGCTCGGCACGCCGGCGGCCGCTTTCGTCCTGCCCGCGCGATACGGCCCGATGTTGCGCCACTTCATGTCGGCAAAGAGATCAGGGCTGACCTGCGGCGCCTGCTGCGCCGGCACATGCACGATCGAGGAGGCCGCGAGGGCAAGCGTCAGCGACAGGAGGGTCAGCGAACGGCGTGGAGCCATGCGCACATTCTAGCGAATCGTCAGTCGGCCTATTCCCATCTGAATACCTTCGCCGAGACAGCGATACCGACGAAACACACGACTGCGAGTGCCGCCACGTCGCCGAGATGCGCCGACCAGGCCTCGCCCTTCCAGATGCCCTGGAGCAGCGAGACGGCATACGTGAGCGGGAGCACACGCGTCAGCACGTGCAAGGCGCGCGGCAGTGCGTCCAGGGGGAAGAACAGTCCGGACAGGCCGAGCATCGGATAGAGGATGACCGCACCTACCGGCTGCGCAAAGCGCGCCGTCGGCACGATGCTCGCGATCACGAAACCGATCGACAGGATGCTGGCGGTGCTGATCAGCAGCGCGAGCCCGACGCTGAACAGCGGCGCGGTCAACCCCACGGGGTAGTAACGCTTGCCGGCGAGCAGCAGCAGGATGAGCGTCATCGCCGAGAGCAGCAGCTTGACCAGCACGTGCGCCGTGAGAATCGTCTGCGGACGCAGCGGCGTAGCACGCAGCCGCTTCAGGATCCCGCCCTCGCGGTAGATCGAGACGATCGTCACCAGTGACAGCACGGCGCTGATCGCGATCATGATCGCCGCGAACACCGGCAGGTCGACGGTCAGCAGCCTGGAATCCGCCAGGGGCACGGTCCGCATCCGGCTGCTGCCGGCCAGCCGTCCCAACGCGACGAACATCAGCACCGGGATCAGGACGGTGCCCAGAGCGCCGAGCGGCTCACGCAGGAAGATCTTGATCTCGAGCCAGGTCAGTTTCAGCAGTCCACGCCACATGGACCTAATCCCGAATCGAGTGGCCGGTGACGGTGAGAAAGACGTCCTCGAGCGTCGGCAGCAGCGTCCGGAAATCGGTCGCCCGGATCCGGTGCTCGGATAGACACTGGATCACGTCGGTGACGAAGTCTTCGCCGCGGCCGCGGACAGTGAAGCGCCCATCGTGACCCTCTACCGCGTCGACCGACGCGACCCGCCGGAAGTGTGCCTCCGCGTCGGGGTCGCCGGTCGCGACCTCGATCGTCCGCTCCGGGCAATGCTTCGCCACCAGCCGCGCTGGCGTGTCGATGTCGACGATGCGGCCGTGGTCGATGATCGCGACGCGATCGCACAGCCGCTCCGCCTCCTCCATCAGGTGCGTCGTCAGGAAGACGGTCGTGCCGCGGACGCGGATGCCACGCACCAGATCCCAGATCGTGCGCCGCGACTGGGTGTCGAGCCCGGTCGTCAGCTCGTCGAGGAAGACGACATCGGGATCGTTGATCAGGGCGAGCGCGATGAACAGCCGCTGCTTCTGACCGCCAGACAACGTCATGAACCAGGCGTTGCGCTTGTCCGCCAAGCCGAGCTGCTCCAGCAGCCGGTCGCCGTCGGCCGACGGCCGGCGGTAAAGGGAGGCCCACAGGTGAACCGCCTCCCACACCTTGATTCGCTTCTGGAGCTGCGCCTGCTGCAGCTGCACGCCGATGCGTTCCTGCAGCGTGTAGACATCACCGATCGGATCGAGTCCGAGGACGGAGATCGTGCCCCGGTCCGGCCGGCGTAATCCTTCGACGCACTCCATCGTCGTCGTCTTGCCCGCGCCGTTGGGACCGATCAGGCCGAAGATCTCACCGTCGAGGACGTCAAACGACACTTCGTCGACGGCGACGGTCGCGCCGTAGGTCTTGCGGCAGCCAGACACGCGGATTACGGGATCCACGCCATCCCGTCGGGACCGCTGCCAGTGGAGATCTTCTTCGTCACCTGCCAGGTCTTGAGATCGATGACGGCGACGAAGTTGTCGCCGTTGACGGCCACGTAGGCGAGGCCGCCGGTCGCCGGCATCAGGATTCCCTCTGGCGATTTCCCGACCGGGATGTGCGCGATCACCTTGCGAGCTGGCGCATCCAGGACCACCACCTCGCCGGTATCGATGTCCGAGACGAGCGCGAATTTCGCGTCCGGGGTCAGCTTGATCCGATTCGAGCGCTTCGTGCCGATGGCGATCGTCTGCGCCACTTTCTTCGAGCCGACGTCGATGATCGACACGCCGCCGTCCCGGGAGTGCGCGCTCCAGACCTCGCGGCCGTTCGGCGCCAGATCGATCCCTTCCGGCCCCTTGCCGACTGGAATCACGGTCTGCGTCCAGACACCGTCCGCGCCCTGCTGAATCGCCGACACGCTGTCGCCGCCGATATTGGAGGTGAAAATGGTCTTCCCGTCCCGGGTCGGCAGCACCATGTGTGTGGTCGCCTGCCCGGTTTCGAATTGCCAGTCGATCGTGTTGGTCGCCGGATCGTACCGCGCGATCTTCTTGTCGGCTTCGGCGCTGAAGTACAGCTTGCCGCCGACGAACGCGAGCCCGTGCGGCCGCGACAACGGCGAGACGTCGATGCGCCGCAGCTCCTTCTGCGCCGCGACGTCGATCATCGAGATGGTGCGCCCCGGCGCCGGGCCGGTGCCGTAGTTGCTCGCGAACGCGATCTTCCCGTCGGTCGAGGTCACGAGCTCGTGCGGCCCCTGGCCGACCGGCACGCGACCCAACACCGCGCCGGACACCGGATCGACGATCGCGAGGTTGGCGTCCTCCTTGTTGAGGACCAGCAGCCGCGCCGACGCGCGCTGCGCGCCCGGCCCCGCGCCCGCCGCCAGTGCCACACACACCGTGGCCATCAGCAGATCTCGTGTGCGCATGTTCATCCTCGAATGGTATTCAGCGTCTGCGTCGTTCGCCGTGTCAGTCCCGGGGTCGCCCCGCCGATCATACAACCTGGTCTATCATGGCGCCGTGCCGGGCACTGAGCTCCATCAGGATCTACGCCACGCAGTCCGCGATTTGTGCCGGGCTTTCCCTGACAGCTACTGGCGTGAGCTCGACGCCGCGCGGGCGTATCCCGACGCCTTCGTGAAGGCCGTGACCGATGCCGGATATCTCGCGGCGCTGATCCCCGAGGAGTTCGGAGGTTCCGGTCTGGGCATCGGCGACGCCGCGATCATCCTGGAAGAGATCAACCGCAGTGGCGGCAACGCCGGCGCCTGTCACGCGCAGATGTACACGATGGGAACGCTGCTGCGGCACGGATCCGAGGCACAGAAGCGCGAGTTCCTGCCGAAGATCGCCACCGGGGCGCTGCGGCTGCAGGCGTTCGGCGTCACCGAGCCGACGACCGGATCCGACACCACTCAGCTGAAGACGACGGCGACGAAAACAGGCGCCAGCTACATTGTCCGCGGCCAGAAGGTCTGGATCTCGCGCGCGGAGCATTCGGATTTGTTGCTGCTCGTCGTCCGCACCACTCCGATCGAGCAGGTGGCGAAACGTACCGAGGGTCTGTCGATCCTCCTGATCGATCTGCGACAGGCGGTCGGCCATGGGCTGACTATTCGTCCGATTCGGACGATGATGAACCACGCCACGACCGAGCTGTTCTTCGATGATCTCGAGGTACCGGCGTCGACACTCGTTGGCGAGGAAGGCCAAGGCTTCCGCTATCTGCTCGACGGCTTGAACGCCGAGCGCATCCTGATCGCCGCCGAGTGCGTCGGCGACGGCCGCTGGTTCATCGACAAGGCCACGCGCTACGCGAAGGAGCGGGTCGTCTTCAACCGGCCGATCGGCCAGAACCAGGGCGTGCAGTTTCCGATTGCGCGAGCGCACGTCAACGTTGAGGCCTCGGATCTGATGCGGATCAAGGCGGCGGAGATGTTCGACCGCGGTCAGCCGTGCGGCAGCGAAGCCAATATGGCCAAGCTGCTCGCCGCCGATGCATCATGGGAGGCCGCCAATGTCGCGGTCCAGACGCACGGCGGCTTCGGTTTCGCGGAGGACTACGATATCGAACGCAAGTTCCGCGAGACGCGGCTGTATCAGGTCGCGCCGATCTCGACCAACCTGATCCTCGCCTACGTCGCGGAACACGTGCTCGGCCTGCCTCGATCGTACTGAGGCGGACCGAAACAGACATGCGCCCGCTGAACGGTATCACCGTCGTGTCGGTCGAGCAGGCCGTCGCCGCGCCGTTCGCCACCCGACAGCTCGCCGATCTTGGCGCGCGCGTGATCAAGATCGAGCGCCCCGACGGTGGTGACTTCGCCCGTGGCTACGATACCAAGGTGCGAGGGCTGTCGAGCTATTTCGTCTGGTTGAACCGATCCAAGGAATCGTTGACGCTCGACCTCAAGCGGCCTGCCTCCGCCGGCGTCCTCGCGGCTTTGCTCGCGCGGGCCGACGTCTTCGTTCAGAACCTCGCTCCTGGAGCTGCGGAGCGCATCGGCACCGCACCGTCGATGCTGCGCACGGCGCATCCGCGGTTGATCGTCTGCAGCGTCTCCGGCTACGGATCGTCCGGACCGTACGCGCAGAAGAAGGCCTACGATCTGCTGGTGCAGAGCGAAGTCGGGCTGGTGTCGATCACAGGCAGCGCCGATGCGCCGGCCAAGGTCGGCGTCTCGGTCGCCGACATCGCTGCCGGCATGTACGCGTACTCGGGAATCCTCACCGCCCTGCTGTCGCGAACGGCGACCGGCCAGGGCACCTCGCTCGAGATCTCGCTATTCGACGCCCTCGGCGAATGGATGGGCCAGCCGGCATACTACGCAGCCTACGGCGGTGCCGCGCCGCCGCGGACCGGCCCGAACCACGCGTCGATCGCGCCCTACGGGCCGTTTCGCGCCGGCGATGGCGGCTCGGTCTACCTCGGCATCCAGAACGCGCGCGAGTGGGAGCGCTTCTGCCGCGAGGTGTTGGGCCGCGGCGAGCTGGCCGACGACCAGCGCTTCAGCACCAACAGCCTGCGCGTGGAGCACCGGCTCGCGCTGCACGACGTGATCGAGTCCGCGTTCACGGCCCTGACCACCGGCGACGTCGTCGGGCGGCTCGAATCGGCCGGCATCGCCTGCGCCCGCATGAATTCGATCGGCGAGTTCCTCGAACATCCGCAGCTGGCCGACCGCGACGTCTGGCGGAATATCGGCTCCCCCTCGGGCCCGCTGCGGGCGATGATCCCGCCGGTCCGAATGGAGGATGTCGAGCCGGCGATGGGCGACGTGCCGGCGCTCGGCCAGCACACCGACGCGATTCTCGAGGAGCTGGGCGTCGCCCGCGACACGATTGTGGCATGGCGCAACGAGGGAGCCATCTGATGACGATCAAACAAGGCTGGACCGGACGCGTGTTCGAGGACTTCACCGTCGGTGACGTCTACCAGCATCCGCTGGGCCGCACGATTCTCGACGCCGACAACATCTGGTTCACCTGCCTGACGATGAACACCAACCCGATTCATTTCGACGGCGAGTACGCCAGGCAGACCGAGTTCAAGAAGCGGCTGGTGAACTCCTGTTTCACCCTGGCGCTGGTCACCGGTCAGTCGGTAACCGACCTGACGATGAACGGCGTCGCGAACCTGGGATGGGACGACGTGCGCCTGCCGCACCCGCTCTTCGAAGGGGACACCGTCTATTCGCACAGCGAGGTGCTCGAGACGCGCGAGTCCAGGTCACGCCCCAACGTCGGCATCGTCCGGGTCAGGACGACCGGCGTGAATCAGGACAAGACGCCGGTCATCGAGTTCACGCGGACGTTCATGATCTGGAAGCGCGGCCACGTGCCGGGCCGCTCCTGACGTTCGGCACACCTGCAGTCCGTGTCATCCGTGGATCGCTACCACAACGCCGTCAGCTCTCGAACGTCCCCGCTCGACGCAATCCCCCTCAGCGCGACGAGAGCCTGAGCGGCCTGCGCAGCCGACAGCGTCTGGGTGGCGCACGCGGTGAACTTCGCCGCCAGCTGTTCGTCCGACGCGGGCCGCTCGGGATAGCCGCGCGCGCCGTCGGCGTCGGCGGTCAGCACCCGCCCGTCGCGCAGGCGGACGGTGACGCGCGCCTGCGTCAGCGCCGCCGCCGCAGCATCGAGCGTCGCATCGACGCGCATCGTGACGCGCGATTGCAACGACCGGATCGCGGGGTCGTTGAGCGCGGCGCCGTCGAAGGTCTCGATCCCGACTCCCCCGCGGACGATCGCCGCCGCGGCGCAGAACGGCATGCTGAACTTGCCTTCGAGTCCGCTGCCTGGCCGGTCGTACAACAGTATCGTCGGCACGATCGGGTCGACGCCGACCTCGATCGCCTCGACGTCGCCGGCGCTGAACCGCTCCCGCCGCTTGAGATCGAGCATCGCGTCGAGCGCCGGGTGAGTGCCGGCGCACGACGGGTACAGTTTCACCGTGATGCCGGTGTCGACGATCTCCCACCGCGTTCCGAGGTCGGCCGTGACCGCCTCGAGCGACGGCTGCTCGCTGTCGAACGCCACCAGGAATCCCTGCGGCCCGTCGATCGCCGCGCCGCTCGCGGTCATCCCCGCCTGGGCCAGCTGCGCCGCTACCACTCCATTGCGCGCCGCCAGCCCCGCGTGCAGTGGCTTGACCATCGTGCCGAAGTTCTCCTTCAACCCCGAGGCTTCGGACGCCGCAATCGCAAGCGCGTGGTTCGCCGCCACGGCGTCGAGCGCCAGCAGGCGTGACGCGGCCGCCGCCGCGCCGATGGTGCCAAGCGTGGACGTGCAGTGCCAGCCGCGCTGATAGTGACGCGGGTTCATCACCCGCCCGAGCCGTCCCTCGATCTCGAATCCGACGATGTAGGCGTCCAGCAGTGCGCGGCCCGGCGCACCCGCGACTTCAGCCGCGGCCAGTGCCGCGGCGACCAGGGGCGCGCTTGGATGCGCGAGCGAAACGAAACACATGTCGTCGTAGTCGAGCGCGTGCGCGGCGGTGCCGTTGGCCAGCGCCGCCTGCGCCGCGCTCGATCGCAGCGCCGTCCCCAGCACGCGGCACGGACCGGCCCCATCCTGCGCCACCACGCGCTGAACGATCCGCGCCGCGGGCTCGGCGGCGCCGGCCAGCGTCACACCGACCGTGTCGAGCAGCGCGCGGGCCGCCGCCGCGCGCGCGCCGGCGGGCGGCGCCGCTGCGATCACGAAGGCGCCGAGATTCAGAGGCCGGCTCCGGCAATGGCGGATTGGGGGCTGCGGATGGCGGACATGAAGCGCTGCTTGATGAACACGCAATCGAGGGGCGGTTTCGCGGTCGGCGCCGATTCCTTGACCTTGACGACGATGAAATTGGGGTCGGGAGTCGATTGCAGATTCTGGGTACCTCGACCTGTGGATCCTGTGGACGCGGAATCTGCAATCGACTCCCGACCCCACCCGACAGCCCTGCGCAGTTCGCCCTCGCTCCGCACCGTCGTCGCCGCAGAGATCCCCATCGCGCGCGCGGCGCCCTCGAGATCGGCTCCGTGCGCGGTCGGCGTCGGTTGACCGCCTGTCGTGGCGTACTCCTCATTGTCCATCACGATGACGATGAGGTTCGCTGGCCTGAGGAGGCCGATGGTTGCAAGCGATCCGAGGTTCATCAGCAGCGAGCCGTCGCCGTCGAGCACGAGGACGCGCAGCTCCGGCCGCGCCAGCGCCAGCCCCAGACCGATTGACGAAGCGAGCCCCATGCTGCCCCAGGTGTAGAAATTCAGCGGACGATCGCCGGCGGCAAACAGATCGTAGGCGGGGTGCCCGAGGCTTGCGACGATCGCCGCATCCCCCGCGAGCTCCACGATCACGCGCGTCGCGTCGATTCTGGTCATAGGCAGCGCGTCGAACACCAGACCATCCCTGAACCACTCATGGCCCAGCCGTAATCCGTCTCGGAAGCAGGCAAGCGCCGAGCGTGCGCGTGCCGAACGCCGTCTTTCCCGCGAGCCGAACCGTCTCGCACGCCTCGGCCGCCGACTCCACCGTCGCGTGCGGAACCCCAATCGACTCGAAGATGCCGCGGACCGCACGCCCCATCGGCACCTGCGCCGCGTTCCACTCGCCGCTGTCGCCGCGCATGCTCACGACCATCAGCACCGGAATCTGGTACGGCATCAGAAGCGAAGTGAGGGCGTTGAGCGAGTTGCCGAGGCCGCTCGACTGCAGCATGACCGTTGGCAGGCGGCCGCCGAGGTAGAGGCCGGCGGCGATCCCGAACGCCTCCTCCTCGCGCGTCGCCAGCGTCAGCCGCACATCGCGAAACTGATGCTCGAACACCCGCAGGACGTGCGACAGCGGGTTGTCCGGAACGTAGACGACGTCGCGGCTGCCGGCGGCATGAACGCCGCCGCAGACGCCAACCGACCAGGCCGGAGCGGCGGCCGTCACGCTTCACCGGGCATGCGCGCCGAGCGCAGCCACGGGCCGGAGAGCGGGCCAACGCGATGCTTCAACGCGCGGAGCATGGACACGTCGTCATGATACTCGCGACGGCAGACCTGCCAGAACTTCATCAGTATGTTCACCGAGGCCGGGCGGCGGCAGCGTCACGTCGGCGGGCGTGCGTGACAGCCGCACCACGGGCGCCAGCGTCTCGATCGGCCCGATCTGAGGGTGCGGCTGGGTCAGCAGAATCTGGCGTGGGCCGACCTGGGGATGCTCGAGCGCCTCGGCCATCGAGCGCACCCGGCCGCACGGCACGTTCTTCGCCTGGAAGCGGCACATCAGCTCGTCGACCGTCAGCGCCTGGAACTCGAGCTCGATCGCCGCCTTCAGCGCGTGGCGATGGGCCACGCGATCGGTGTTGGTCTTGAAGCGCGGATCGTCTCGCCACTCCGGGCGCTCCATCGCCTCGCAGAAGCGGACCCACAACCCCGGGTTCGCGACCGCGACGATGATCAGGCCGTCCTTGGCTTGCAGCGGCTGATACGGCGCGATGTTGAGATGTTCGTTGCCGACGCGGCTGGGAGTGTTCCCAGTAGCGAGCAGGACCGACAGCGGCAGCCGCATCACGGACAGCATCGCTTCGAACAGCGAGATGTCGATCTGTTGACCCAGCCCGCTGGTGTGGCGATCGTGCAGCGCCAGCAGGATCCCCTGCGTCGCGTAGAGCCCGGCCAGGTAGTCGGTGATGGCAACGCCGACACGCGTCGGTTCGCCGCCGGGGAAGCCGGTCATGTCCATGATGCCCGCTTCACCCTGGAGCACCGCGTCGTAGCCAGGCAGCTGCGATGCGGGTCCGGTCTGGCCGTAGCCTGAGATCGAGCAGTAGATCAGCCCCGGGTTGAGCGCCGCCGCCGCGGCGTAGTCGAACCCGAGTTCGGCCAGGCTGCCGGGACGGAAGTTTTCGATCAGCACGTCGGCCGACGCGATCAGCCGCCGGAGCACGCCGGCGCCTTCGGCGGTTTTCAAATCGAGCGCGACGCTCTTCTTGCTGCGGTTCAGCGCCAGGAAGAAGCTGCCGGTGCCTTCCAGCAGCGGCGCCCAGGCGCGCGAGTCGTCGCCGTGCGTCGGCTCTTCGATCTTCAGCACCTCGGCACCCATGTCGCCGAGCATCATCGTGCAGAACGGGCCGGCCACGACCCGCGTGAGATCGACGATCCTGATGCCGCTCAGAGGACCCATGCGGCAATACTAGACCAGACGGAAATAGCGCCGCAGCAGGCTGCGGATCACCGGCGTCAGCCGTGTGCGCGCATAAGCGTCGCCCGCGGCGCGGAACGCGTTGGTCAGCGTCGGGTAGGGATGAATCGTCGACCCGAGATCGCCCAGTCGCGCCCCGTGCGTGAGCGCGTGGGTCGCGACCCCGATCATCTCCCCGGCGCGGGACGCCACGACGGTGCAGCCCAGCAGACGGCCGCGCTCGTGGTGCACGCGGACGAACCCCTCGCCTTCCTCGTCGACGACGGCGCGATCGATGTCAGCCAGCGGGATGGTGATCGTCGTCACGCGGTGCCCCGCTCGGGTGGCATCCTGCTCGTAGGCGCCGACGTGCGCGACTTCGGGATCGGTGTAGGTGCACCACGGGATGACCAGCGCGCTGGCGCGCGCGCGGCCGAAGAAGAGCGCGTTCTGAATCACGATCCGCGCCGCCGCGTCCGCCGCGTGCGTGAACTTGAACCTCGAGCAGACGTCGCCGGCGGCGAAGATCCGGCGGTTCGACGTGCGCAGGCGATCGTCGACGACCACCCCCTGGCTGGTAAAAGCGACGCCGGCGGCCGCCAGGTCGAGCGCGTCGACGTTCGGTGCCCGTCCGGCGGCGATGAGCAGGCAATCGAAGCCGGCCGGAACTTCCGTCAGCGCGACGCCGAGCTGTAACGTGACGCCATCCGCGGTCAACCGCCGCGCGACGATCGCCGCCGCGTCGGCATCTTCCTGCGGCAGAACCTGGTTCGTTTGATCGATCAGCGTCACCGCCGTCCCGAGCCGGGCGAACGCCTGCGCCATCTCGCACCCGGCCGGGCCGGCGCCGACGATGGCGAGTCGCCGCGGCTGCTCGGTCAGATCGAACAGCGTGTCGGTGGTGAGAAACGGGGCCGCGGCCAGGCCGGGGATCGGCGGGACTACGGCACGGCCGCCGGTGGCGATCACCGCGCGGCGGAACGTCAGCGCCCGTCCGTCGACCGCGACCGAGGCGGCGCCGGTGAAGCGCGCCTCCCCGAAGTAGAGGTCGACACCGGCCGCGAGCAGCCGCGCCGCCGAGTCGTGGGCGCTGAGGTCGGCGCGCCGCTCGCGCATGCGGCGCATGACCGACGGGAAATCGGCCTCGATCGCCCCGGTGCGAACGCCAACCTCGGGCGCGCGACGGGCCTCGGCTGCCGATCGCGCCGACCGCAGCAGCGCTTTCGAAGGCACGCAGCCGGTGTTGAGGCAGTCGCCGCCCAGCAACCCTCGCTCGACCAGCGCCACCCGTGCGCCAAGTCCCGCCGCACCCATCGCACTGACGAGGCCGGCTGTGCCGCCGCCGAGCACGAGCAGGTCGTAGCGCCAGCGAGGCTGTGGATTGGCCCAGCCCGGCGGATGGACCGCGGCGCGAAGGCGCGCCTCGGTCGAATCAGCGGGCATGCAGGACGCGGCCGACCGCGTGCACGCCGGCCAACGAGAACTCCGCGATGTGATCGGCGATTTCGTCCAGGTTGGCTGGAGTCGGCTTGTTCGCGAGCCCGAGGCGCGCCGCGATGGGGTTGGGCATGTAGGCGAGCGTCTGCGACTGTACGCTGGCGACACAGCGCAGCACGCGCAGATCCCCTGGATCGGCGCCGATGATCGCGGCGATCAGACCGGACAGGTACTCGACCCGCGGGCGCACGCCCTGCTCGACCAGCGCGTCGAGCGCCGGCGTCGGATCGTTCATTTCCCGGGTGATCAGCCGGTGCACGGTATCGTTGCCCGGCGTCAACAGGCGATGGACGAAGATCGCGATGTAGCGGCGCAGCTGCTCTTCGGGCGGCTGGCCCTCCCCCGCCTGGCGCGCCGCGTCGTTGGTGCCGCGCATGCCGTCGATCGCCGCCTGCATCACCTCGCGGTAGAGACCCAGCTTGTCGCCGAAGTGGTAGTTGACGGCAGCGACGTTCGCGCGCGCCGCCCGGCAGATGTCGCGGACCGTGACTTTCTTGAAGCCGCGATCGGCAAACAGCCGCTCGGCCGCCCGAAGCAGCCGCTCGCGGGTCTCCGTATCGCGGCTCACCGTCACAACGACCGCTTGAACAGGGCCGTCGCCGCACCGAGCGAGACCACCGAAAAGATCAGCAGGAACGTGAGGTCGTACGAGATCGCCACGAAGCCGGTGTTCTTGAGCAGCAGGCTCTTGAAGGCGTGTACCGCGTAGGTGAACGGATCGGCGACCGCAATCACCTGCATCCATCCCGGAAAGCCCTGCTGCGGGTAGACCGCGCCGCTGGGAAAATACAGCACCGTGTTGAGCACCCCGAACACCGCGCGCGGCAGCAGCGGGTCGCTGACCCGCACCATCAGCAGGAACATCAGGCTGATCAGCGCGAACGACGTCACGCACACGACCACGAACAGGCGCAGCAGCCGCATCGGATCGAACGCGTTGGGAATACCGGCGATCACCGATCCGATAATCAGCAGGAACATCCCGGCCAGCACGGCCTTGATCGTCCCCGAGATGTTGAAGCCGGCAATCAGCTCGAGCTTCTTGATCGGCGTGACCAGGTAACCTTCGTGCAGCCCGCGCGCCTTGTCGTCGATGAAGATGATGCCGCCGCCGATCATCACCATCATGAAGATCGACATCACCACCGATCCGGGCAGCAGGTACTGGATGTAGGGCACGTAGGGATAGATCTCGACGACGTCCAGGGAGGTCACGCTCGCAATCCGCGGGCCGCGCGACGGCAGGCTGTAGGCCTGCAGAATGCCGCCGAGTGTGCCGGCCATCGCCACCGAGACGAACCCGTCAGTGTTGTCTTCGATCAGCGCCACCCGCGGCTCGTTCTTGGCGAGCACCCGCCGCGAGAAATCGGTCGGAATCGTCAGCACGCCGTTCACGCGCCCGTTGCGCAGATCCGAAATCGCTTGCCCCTGATCGGCGTAGTCCAGGATGTCGATGGTGTGCGCCCCCGAAGCCGCGGCCGACGCCAGCTCACGGACGTGGACGGCCGGCACGCCGCGATCCTGATCCACGATCGCCAGCTTGAGGTGCTTGACGTTCCCACCGAAGGCGTAGCCGAGCACCACCAGCTGGACGATCGGCATGACCAGGGCCATGATCATCAGCACCGGGCTGCGCCGGAACCGCCGGAGTTCGCGCTCGATAATCGCCCAGGTTCGTCCCATGATTCAGTTCTCAGTTCTCAGTTCCTGGTTCTTCGTTCCGAGTTCCTGGTTCCTAATTCTTAATTCCTAATTCTCAATTCTCAAGCCCGTCGCAGCATCGGCCCGCGGTCGAGCGGGTTCGCCTCCTGCAGCGCGTCGCGCAGCGCCCGGCCGGTGTAGTGCACGAACACATCGTCGAGGGTCGTGCTCTGGACCGACAGCGAACCGACGGTGACGCCGGCCGCCGCCGCCAGCTCCATCAGCGCCAGCGTCGTCAACGGACCGCTGCCGGTGGCGATCCGGAAGACGTTCTCGTGCGCGGTGACCGATTCCACGCCGGGCAGGCGCTCGATCCGCTGCTGCCAGTCGGCCGGGGCGTTGCTGAAGCTGACCTCGAGCGAGTTCTTACCGGGGATCGAGGCCTTGAGCGTCAGCGGCGAGTCGAGCGCCTTCAGCTCGCCGTGATCGACGATCGCAATGCGATCGCACAACTTGTCCGCCTCGTCCATGTAGTGGGTCGTGATCAGGATCGTGAGGTTCCGCTCGCGCTTGATCTTTGCCAGCATCTCCCACACCGCGACCCGCGACACCGGATCGAGGCCGGTAGTCGGCTCGTCCAGGAAGAAGATCCGCGGCTCGTGCACCAGCCCGCGCGCGATCTCGACGCGGCGCCGCATGCCGCCCGACAGGTTCTTCACCTGCGCGTGGCGCCACTGCGTCAGCTCGACCGCTTCCAGCAGCTCGTTGATCAGACGCTCACGCTTGACCCGCGGCACGCTGTAGAGCTTCGCGAAGATGATCAGGTTCTCTTCGACGCTCAGCTCCAGGTCGCTGGTCATCGCCTGCGGGATCACCCCGATCGACTGGCGGACCCCATCCGACTGCTTCACCACGTCGAAGCCGTTGATCAACGCCGTGCCCGAGGTCGGCGGCAGCAGCGTGACCATCATCCGGATCAGCGTCGACTTGCCGGCGCCGTTCGGGCCCAGGAGCCCGAAGATCTCCCCTTCCGTGACCGCGAAGCTGATCCCCTTGACCGCGGTGAAGTCGCCGAACTTCTTGACGATGTGTTGGACGTCGATCGCGTTCATGGCTGGGGCATCAATACGTAGGCGGTCATCCCGACGGCGAGGCGCCGGTCCTGGTTGTCGACCCGTAGCCGCACCTCGAATGTCTTGATGTCGCGCTTGGTCCGGCTGACGTCGCGCTGCGTCGCGAAGGCGGCGTCGGCGCCGATATACGACACCGTGCCCTGTCGTTCGGCCCCCGACGGGAGGCGCACCGTCATCGTGTCGCCGCGGCGCACGCGGTCGATGTAGCTCTCTTCCACGTCGGCGCGAACCCACAGATCGTCCGGGTTGATGAGCGTCACGATCGGCTGTCCCGGGCTCACGACTTCACCCACCCGCGCCGCGCGCACGTCGACGATGCCGTCAATCGGCGCGTGAATCTCGGTGTAGCGGAGACGGACGCCGGCCTTGGCGCTCTGCGCCGACGCCGCCTGCTTCATGTGCTCGCTGGTCTGCACCTGGCTGCGCCGGACCGCGGTCTGTTCCGCGCTCGAGCGTGCCAGCGCGACGGTGGCGCGCTGCGCCTCGACCTGCTTCTTCAACGCGTCGAGCTTCGCCTGCGCCGCGGCCTGGGTGGTGCGCGCGGCGTCGAGCTCCTGAGCCGAGACCACGTTCTGCCGCGACAGGTTCTGGGTGCGCGCGTACGTCAGGCGCGCCTGCTCGACGTCGGCAGCCGCCGCCTCCACTTGCGCCTCGATCGACGCCAGCGTCGACTCGGCCTGGCGGATCTGATCGACGGTCTGCCGCTCCTGCAGCCGCAGCGCCGCCTCCGACTCGCGGATCTGCGACGACATCCCTTCGACGTTCTGCGCGAAGTAGGCGGTGTCGGCTTTCAGCTCGTCGGGGACGATGACCGCGACGAGCTGATCCTTCTTGACCGCATCGCCTTCGGTGACCAGCAGCTGACCGATCTGCCCCGCGATCTGGGGGCTGACGATGACGTCATTGGTGGTGACGATCCCGGTCAGCACCAGGACGGGCGGCGCCATGCGCTTGTAGGCGTAGAGGCCGCCGCCGGCGGCAAGCAGCAGGACGATGAGCAAAACCGCTCTCTTCTTCGACATGTCGTTTCTCAAACAGATGTATAAAACAGACGTTTGAACATTGTCAAGCGCGCTATACTGGCGGCGCTTTGCTTCGCGACCTTCCGCCGCGCGGCCGCTGGTACATCCTCGTGGTCATCGTGCTGGGCGCGGTGACGTTCGGCGCGCTGGTATCGCGGGCCGCTTTCACTCCCATCGTTCCGCTGGTGTTCCTGGTGCTGTTGTCGTCGTTGACGTCGGCATTCAAGATCCAGTTCCCCATTGCCAGCGGCTCCAACATGTCGGTGTCCTATGTCGTCGACATTGCCGCACTGATCCTCAGGGGCCCGCATGCGGCGATGATCGTCGGCGCCGCCAGCGGCTGGAGCCAGACCACGTTGAACGCGCGGGCGCCGAACCCGATGTTCCGCTCCCTGTTCAACATCGCCATCCTCGTGATCACGGTGCAGGCGGCGGGACAGGTCTATCTGCGCCTCGGCGGCCGGCCCGACGCCGAGCCCGGCCAGCTGGTGATGCCGCTGGCCGGCATGGCGCTCACCTATTTCTTCGTCAACACCGTGCCGATCGCGTTCGCGATTGCTTTGACGACGGACCAGAGCCCGTGGCGGATCTGGAAGACCGATTTTGCCTCGAGCGCGCCGAGCTATCTGCTCGGGGCGTTCGCCGCCGCCGTCATCATCAAGGTGACGGAAAGCTCCGGCTACTGGCTGACGCTGCTGCTGTTCGCGGCCCCCCTCTATCTCACCTACAAGATGTATCGCGCCGGCAAGGAAAGCGACGCGCGGCAGGGCGCGATTCTCGAGGCGGCGCACGACGCGATCATCACCATGGACTCGCAGCTCAACATCCGCGAATTCAATCCGGCCGCCGAACAGCTGTTTGGCTATGCGCGCCTCGAAATCCTCGGCCGCAACGTCGAGCTGCTGCTGCCCTCCGCCGAGCGCGTGCAGCAGGTCAGCGCCTTGAACGAGTACATGACCACCGGCGGCGGCCCGCTCGCCGGCCGCCAGGTCGAGCTCACCGGCTTGCGCGCCGACGGCAGCGATTTTCCGCTCGAGCTGACGGTCGCGCGCCTCGGCAGCGACAACCGGGCGGTGCTGACCGGGTTCGCCCGCGATATCACCGAGCGCCGCGCCCTCGAGGAGCAACTCCGCCAGTCGCAGAAGCTCGAGGCGATCGGACGGCTGGCCGGCGGCGTCGCGCACGATTTCAACAACATCCTGATGAGCATCATGGGCGCCGCGGATCTCCTGCTGATGCAGCTGGGGCCGAACGAGGCGGCGCGAGACGAGGCCAACGAGATCAAGCAGTCCGTGGATCGCGGCGCCGGGCTGACCCGCCAGTTGCTCGCCTTCAGCCGCCGCCAGGCGGTGCGCAATCGCATCTTCGCGCTCGGCGACATCATCCGCGGCATGGACACGATGCTGCGTCGGATGATCGGCCCCGAGATCGAGTTCGAGATCGTCTGCGCGCCGGAGCCGCTGCTGGTGATGGCCGACTCCGGGCAGACCGAACAGGTCGTCCTCAACCTGGTCGTCAACGCGCGCGACGCAATGCCGGGCGGCGGCCGCGTGACGGTGCGCGTGGAAGAGGTCGAGGTGGATGAAGCCGCTGCGGTCGCCCTCGTCGAAGGGAAGGCGGGCCGCTACGCGCGGCTCAGCGTCTCGGACACCGGCACCGGCATCGACGAGTACACACGCGCGAAACTGTTCGAGCCGTTCTTCACGACCAAGGAACAGGGCAAAGGCACCGGGCTGGGGCTGTCGATCGTCTATGGCATCGTCAAGCAGAGCGGCGGCTACATCACCGTCGTGAGCGAGCCGGGCAAAGGTGCGACGTTCCTGATCCATCTGCCGATCGCCGCGGCGCCGCAGCCGGCCGTGGTTTAGCGGGCCGCAAAGATCTGCTATGGTGATCGCGGACAGGCCACCAGGCAGGACAACACCGAAGGAGAGTGGATGTGACCGACCAGGAAAAACAGAAGGCCGAAGAGATGCTCAGCCGGCTCGAGCTGACCATCGGCCAGATGTTTCCCCGCGACGGCGGCAACGCGGCGCTGCTGGCCACGATGATCCAGACGGTGAACGGCTTGCGCAGCCTCCTCGGACTGGTGCGCCCACACTGACGGTCGCACCTCGAACGCGACCGGCACATACCCATAGAACCGTCGACCCTTAGAACCGTAGAACCCTAGAACTCCAGAACCTTGGGCTCGGGGATCGCTTCCGGCTCGGTGACGCGAAAGCTGGCGCTGAGCAACATCGTCAACAACAGCAGTGCCGCGGCCGACAGATACGGCATCGACTCACCGTATTGTTGGAGCGAGGCGTTGCCCCAGACCGGCCCGATGGTGCGGCCGAGGCTCTCCACCGCGCTGGCCGCGCCCTGCACCCGGCCCTGCTCGTCGCCCCGCGCCACCAGGCTCACCAGGCTCGATATCGTCGGATGTCCGAACCCGATACCGAGCGCCAGCGGCACCAGCGCCACCGCGAACAGCACCACCGAATGCGCGAGCGCGGCCGATACGAGCCCGATCATGCCGAACCCGAGGCCGAGGAGGAACGTCGGCTTGTCGCCCAACCTCTTCACGACCGGCCGGATGAACCCGCCTTGAATCACCGCCCCGAGCAGGCCGAAGGCGGCGAAGAAGTATCCGGTCTTCGACACGCCGAATCCGAAGCGGCGCGCGACGAACAACGAAAATGTCGTCTGAAAGGTCGCGAACGCCAACCAGTAGACGAAGTCGATCGTGAGGATCCGGCGGACCGGGGGCCGCTGCATCAGCGCCGGCAGATAACCGAACGGATTGCCGGTGCCGGCCCGGGCGCGGTGGACCGTTTCCGGCAGCCACAGCCACGCCATCACCGTCGCGATCACGGTGAGCCCGGCCGCGGCCCAGATCGGCGCGGTGTAGCTGATCCCGGCCAGGACGCCGCTGAGGGCCGGTCCCAGAATGAAGCCGAGCCCGAACGCCGCGCCGATGATCCCGTACGCGCGCGCGCGATCCTTCGGCTCGGTGATGTCGGCGACGTAGGCGCGGGCGGTGGAGATGTTCCCGCCCGACAGGCCGTCGACGATCCGCGCCGCGAACAGCATCGCGATGCTGTGCGCCAGTGCCAGCATCACGAAACTGACGACCGTGCCCGCCAGGCTGAAGATCAGAACCGGCCGCCGCCCGTAGCGGTCCGAGAGATCGCCGAGAGCCGGCGCCGCCAGGAGCTGACACAGCGAGAAGACCGCGAACAGCAGGCCGATGACGAGCGGCGAGGCGCCGAATGTTTCGGCGTAAAACGGCAGCAGCGGGATGATGATCCCGAAGCCGACGAGGTTGACGAAGATCGTGAGAAAAATGATGAGCAGCGGGCGCGTCACGAGTCTCAACATTCTATACAATCAGCGCCACGGGAGATGGGCGGTCTGACGATCATGAGCATACGGCGGATGGTGGAGTGCGGATTGCGGAGTGCCGGCGCCGTGCTGGTGGCGGGCGCGACCATTGGCGCGCAGCAGCAACCGCTGGAGCCGACACGCGTGGCGGGCCCGCACGCCGATACGATGCGGCCCCAGATTCTCGGAACCCACGGCATCGTCGCCGCCGGGCGACATTATTCGGTCGCCGCTGGG
>DATASG010000031.1:0-5468 GCA_036269295.1 Vicinamibacterales bacterium
CTGCCAAGCAGCGCGATGCTCAGGCGCTTCAGGCGCGAGACGTACTCTCGCGCAGGGGCTAGGGGCTTGGGACTAGGGGCTAGCTGAGGATCCGCCAGCGCCTTGCGAGCACCCTCCGCATTGAACAGCCCCGGCTGCTGTTTCAGGAGACGCGTCGGCACCAGCATGCGGTTGATCTCGTTGGTGCCTTCGTAGATGCGTGTGATCCGGGCGTCGCGATACATGCGCTCGAGCGGGAACTCGCGCGAGTAGCCGTTGCCGCCAAACACCTGGACGCCTTCGTCGACCGCCCATGCGAGCGCTTCGCTGGTCCAGACTTTGTTGATCGAGCACTCGACCGAGAAGCCCTCGATCGTCTTCAGCACCAGCGGGCCGTCGGCACGATCACCGGCCTCGATCGCCCGATCGACGTCGCCCAGCGTCCGGTACGACATCGCATCGCCGACGAAGGCGCGTACCGCCATGCCTGCCAGCTTCTGCTTGATCAGGCCGAACTCCGCAATCGCCTTGCCGAACTGGCGCCGCTCCTTGGCGTATTTCACCGAGTGGTTGAGCGCCGTCCGCACGCCGGACATGTTGCGCGCGCCGAGCTTGACGCGGCCGAAGTTCAACACGTTGAAGGCCACCTTGTGCCCTTGTCCGATCGGGCCGAGCACGTTCTCAACCGGCACCTTGACACTGTCGAGCATCAGCGCGGTCGTCGAGGACCCGTCGAGCCCGAGCTTGATCTCGTCGCGGCCGCTGACCACGCCCATACCGCGCTCGACGAGAAAGGCGGTGAACTTGTCGCCGCCGACCTTGGCGAAGATCGTGAACAGGTCGGCGAAGCCGCCGTTGGTGATCCACATCTTCTGCCCGGTGAGCTCGTAGTGCCGGCCGTCGGCGGTGAGGGTCGCCGTGGTGCGCGCCGCCAGCGCGTCTGACCCCGACTGCGGCTCGGTCAGGGCGTAGGCGCCGATCAGCTCGCCGCTGGCGAGCCGCGGCAGGTAGCGCGCCTTCTGTGCCTCGGTGCCGAAGTAGACCAGCGGCAGCGTGCCGATCGAGGTGTGCGCGCCGAGCGAACCGCCGAACGACGGGTTGATCGCGATCTGCTCGCCGACGTACGAGGCGCTGATCAGATCGAGGCCGAGGCCGCCGTAGGCCAGCGGAATCTCGAGCCGCAGCAGATCGAGCTCGCTCGCTTTCTTCAGGAGCTCGCGCGTCAACGCCCAGTCGTGGTGATAGAGCTTCTCGACTACCGGCAGCACTTCCTTGTGCATGAATTCGTAGGCGGTCTGCCCGAACAGGCGCTGTTCCTCGCTCAAGTCCTCGCGGACGAACACCTCCGCCGGCGCCGCCGTCGTGGTCAGGAACTGTCCGCCGCTTGCCGGTGCGGCCGCGTGTGTCTGTGTCATGTCAGCGCTCTAGTTTCGCGCGGTTCTCGCGCTTCGCGCGTTACCTGCATCTGGTGCGTGGTTGACGCCTCTAGCGGGTCGGAAGTATAAGCCTGACGACGTGCCAACCATCAACGAATTGTTCAGACTCGACGACCGCATCGCGATCGTCACCGGCGGATCGCGCGGCCTCGGTCAGGAAATGGCCGAGGGGCTCGCCGAGGCCGGCGCGTCGCTGATGCTGTGCGCGCGCCGCGAGGAATGGCTGACGCCGACCGTGGCCGGCATGCGTCAGCGGGGCTTTGCCGTCGAAGGGACGCTCTGCGACGTGGCCAAGGCGGCCGACGTCCAGGCGGTCGTCGACAAGACCATCGCCGCGTACGGCCGCGTCGACATTCTGGTCAACAACGCCGGTGTCACCTGGGCGGCCGAGCCCGAGGACCTGACGCTCGCGCAGTGGCAGCGGGTCGTCGACATCAACCTGACCGGCGCCTTTCTCTTCGCCCAGGCCGCCGGACGCGACATGCTGACGCGGCACTGGGGACGGATCATCAACATCGCCTCGATTGCCGGCATGCACGCGTCGGTCCAGGGCCCGCACTACGCGCCCTACGCCGCGACCAAGGCCGGCCTGATCGGGCTGACGCGCGAGCTGGCGGTGTCGTGGGCGCGCAAAGGCATCCGCGTCAACGCGATCGCGCCGGGATTCTTTCATTCGCGCCTCGCCGACGGCGCGATCGCGCTCAACGAGGCCTCGATCAAGGCGTCGAGCCCCATCCCGCGCGTCGGCGAGGCCGGCGAGCTGAAGGGCGTGGCCGTGTTCCTCGCCGCCGACGCCTCCAACTACATCACCGGCCAGACGATCGTCGTGGACGGCGGACGCACAATCGCGTGACCGCCCAGTCTTCCCAGGCCGCGCGCCCGTGGCTGCGCCACTACGACTACTGGGTCCGATCGAACCTGTCCTATCCGGGACGGCCACTGGGCGACATCCTCAACATCACCGCCATCGAGCGGCCGGATCGCCCGGCGACGCAGTTTCTGGGCGCCCAGCTGACGTTCCTCGATCTGAAGCAACGCGCCGACGCGCTCGCCGCGGCGCTGGCCCGCTTCGGCATCGTCAAGGGCGACCGGGTCGGCATCATGCTTCCCAATTGCCCTCAGTACATCTTCTCCGCCTTCGCGGTGCTGCGGCTCGGCGCGATCGTCGTCAACATCAACCCGAGCTACACGGCGCGCGAAGTGCTGACGGTGGCGTCCGATTCCGGCGTCCGCCTGGTGATCACGCTCGACGTGCTGGCGCCGCTGGTCCAGACGGTGCGGGCGCAAACCACGATTGAACAGGTGCTGGTGACCTCGCTCGGCGAGTACTCCGCGGCGGGCGCTGGAGCGCCGCGGATAGACGATGCGCAGACGCTGGCGGATCTGCTGGCGCCGGCGGCGCCGGCCGATCTCCCGCGGGTGGCGATCGAACCACAGGACATTGCGGTGCTGCAGTACACCGGCGGCACGACCGGCACACCCAAAGGCGCGATGCTGACCCACGCCAACATCTGGGCCAACGTGGTGCAGACCGAGAGCTGGACCAACCCCGCCTACGTCCTCAACGGCAACGAGCGCTATCTGGTGGTGATTCCCTACTTCCACATCTACGCCTTTTCGGTGTGCATGATGGTCGGGCTGCGGATCGGCGCGCTGCAAATCATTCATCCGAAATACGAGCCGGAGGCGGTGCTGACCTCGATCCGCGACTTCAGGCCGACTTATTTCCCTGCAGTGCCGACGGTCTTCGTCTCGCTGCTGAACCATCCGAAGGTCGCCGACTACGGCCTCGACCGCGTGCGACTGTTCAACAGCGGCGGGGCGCCGTGCCCGGTCGAGGTGATGGAAGAATTCGACCGGGCGCCGTGCCCGGTCGAGGTGATGGAAGAATTCGAGCGGCGTCTCGGGCGTCCGCTGGGCGAAGGCTACGGCCTCTCAGAGACATCGCCGGTTACGCACTCCACTCCGCAGCTCGCATTCCGCAAGATCGGCACCATCGGGCTGCCGTTCCCGGACACGGATACGAAGATCGTCGACGTGGAAACCGGCGAGACGGAGCTGCCGCTCGGCGAGGTCGGCGAGCTCTGCATATCGGGTCCGCAGGTCATGAAGGGCTACTGGAACAAACCGGAGGAGAGCGCGAACGCGCTGCGTGCGGACGCCAGCGGCCGGATCTGGTTCCACACCGGCGACGTCGCTCGGATCGACGAGGACGGCTACACCTCGATCGTGCAGCGCAAGAAGGACATGATCATCGTCGACGGCTACAATGTCTACCCATCGGAGGTGGAGGCGGTGCTCTACGCGCATCCGGCGGTCCGCCTGGCCGCCGTCATCGGGGTCGCGGATCGGTATCACGGCGAGGTCGTCAAGGCGTGCATCGCGCTGAAGCCGGGGACGGCGACGACCAGCGACGAGATCATCGCCTGCTGCCGCGAGGGGCTCACCGAGTACAAGGTTCCGCGACTGGTCGAGATCCGCGACGCGCTGCCGATGAGCGCGGTGGGGAAAATCCTCTATCGCGTGCTGCGCGACGAACACGCCGCCTCGGTGAAGCCGTGACGCACGTCGAAGCTCGCCGCACGATGAGCGGTCTCGAGTTCTTCCAGAGGATGCTGGCAGGCGAGATGCCGCCGCCGCCGATGATCGACCTGCTCGGGATCCGGCTGGTGGAGGTCGAGGCCGGACGGGTCGTCTTCACGGCCACGTGCGAGGAGCGCTTCTATAACGGCACCGGGGTGGCACACGGCGGCTTTGCCGCGACCCTCCTCGACACCGCACTCGGCTGCGCCATCAACTCGGCGATGCCGGCAGGGCGGCGGTTCACGACCCTCGAGCTGAAAGTGAACCTCACGCGCCCGATCACGAAGGAGGCGGGCCTGCTGCGCTGCGAGGCGACGATCGTCCACGTCGGCGGGCGCACGGCGACCTCGGAGGGGCGGATCATCGACCGGCACGGCAAGCTCTACGCTCACGGCACGACGACCTGCATTGTGGTCGACGCGCCACGGGGACCGTTGGAGCCTTGAAACTCAGAACTTAGAACCCTAGAACCCTAGAACCCTAGAACCCTAGAACCTTAGAACGCTTATGGCCGATCTCGTTCGCTACGAAGTGAAAGACGGTGTCGCCGTCCTGACGATCGACAACCCACCGGTGAACGCGCTCGCGCCCGAGGTGTGGGGGCAGATCGACGAGGCGGTCAAGCGCGGGGTCGCCGATCCCGCCGCAGAAGCGCTGGTGCTCATCGGCGCCGGCGCGACGTTCATCGCCGGCGCGGACATCAAGGCCTTCGACCTGCTGAAGACGCCGGCCGACTCGATGGCGCGCTCCGAAGGCACCCATGCCCTGCTGAAACGGATGGAAGACGCCGCCAAGCCGCTCGTCGCCGCGATTCACGGCAACGCGCTCGGTGGCGGGCTCGAAGTGGCGCAGGCGTGCCATTTCCGCATCGCCACCCGGGATGCGAAGGTCGGGCAACCCGAGGTGATGCTCGGGATCATCCCCGGCGCGGGCGGTACGCAGAGGCTCCCGCGTCTCGCGGGCGCGAAGATGGCGCTGGAGATGTGCACCGACGGCAAGCCGGTGGCGGCGCCGAAGGCGCTCGCCGCCGGCATCATCGATCACCTCGTCGACGGCGACCTGCTGGCCGGCGCGATCGTCTTCGCGAAGATGAAGGCGAAGGGTGGCGAGATCCGGAAAGCCCGCGACCTCGTCATCGGCGCCGACGGGGTCGAAGCGGGACTCGAGGCGTGCCGGTCGATGCGCGCGGCGCTGAAGAAGACCGCCAAAGGCATGCGGGCGCCCTACGCCGTCGTCGACGCGATCGAGGCCGGGTTGCAGCTGTCGTTCGATCAGGGTTCGGTGCGTGAGCGCGAGCTGTTTGCCGACTGCGTCGCGTCGACCGAATCCAAGGCGCTGCGCCACCTTTTCTTCGCAGAGCGCGAGGTCGCCAAGGTGCCCGACGTCTCGAAGGACACGCCGACCAGACCGATCACGAGGGCGGCGGTGGTCGGCGCCGGCACCATGGGCGGCGGCATCGCGATGAACTAC
>DATASG010000032.1:0-9302 GCA_036269295.1 Vicinamibacterales bacterium
GCCAAGGGCCTGCTCGTGACCGGCGAGCACAAGCCGCTCGTCGATTACGAATCGCTGGGTCGCGAAGCGCTGATGTCGATTCCGACGCCAGATCACTATCTTCCACTCCTCTACGTGATCGGCACGCGCCAACAGGGCGACTCCATTACGTTTCCTGTTGAAGGTGTCGATGGTGGGTCGATATCGATGCTCTCCGTTCAAGTCGGCGAGGCGAAGAAGTGATGGAGTTCGAGTCACGCATCCGCGCCCTGCGTCCGCCGTCGCGCTGCACAAGTCCAGAGCCCGAGGTGACGATCAACTCGGAGAGCGCGTTCTCCGTCATGGCCGGACGTTGGCCGCGCGTTCGTAGTTCTCCCGGAACAGCTCGATGACGTTGGCGGATTCCGGCTCGGTTCGCATCGGGACCGTCACCCAGCCGGAGTCCGGCAACACGTGATGGGGTCTGGCCCGGCCGGCGGCGATCAAATCGTCACGGACGCGCCGCGGGAACGGCAGGTCGGCAAACGATCGGTGCAGATGTCCCAGCTCCCGGCGTCCGACCCGGAATTCGATTCCGCCAAAGCGGTGCTGGTGGACCGTGACCCCCTCCCAGCTCGCGACCGCGCTTCGGACGATCTCGACAGGCGTAAGCGGCGACAACGATAAGTCCTCTCCCTCACAGCTTGCCTCTTTCAGCGCGCCTGAAGTCAAGTTGAAATTCGTACGGGTTGGTCTTCGACCGACCCAGCCGTTACGGCATCGCGAAACGCAGTAGAGTTGGCGCCTCGAGAAAGGGGCGATCCATGATCTTTGGCGCGCACGTCATCGTCTACAGCAAGGATGCGACGGCCGATCGACGCTTCTTTCAGGAGGTCCTTGGCCTTTCATCCGTCGACGCCGGCCACGGATGGCTGATCTTTGCGCTGCCTCCGGCGGAACTGGCGGTGCATCCCGACGAGGAAAACGGACGACACGAACTCTATTTGATGTGTGACGATCTGCAGGCAGAAGTGGCGGCGCTGGCTGCCAAGGGCGTTCGCTGCTCGGCGGTGGAAGAGGCCAGATGGGGCGCGATCACGAAGATTCAACTCCCCGGCGGGGGCCTCGTGGGCCTGTATCAGCCGCGGCACCAGATTGCGTTCAGACACGGACCGTGAGGGAGAAACCCGACGTACAACGCAGAAATCGCAGAACACGCTGAGGATTGGTCGAGGCTTTCTCCGCGAGTTCAGCGCGTTCCGCGTTGATCGTTGTGGTTCCCGATTACTGTATCAGTGAGGACAGGCTATTAGCTGCCGCTCATTCACCCCGCAGCGCGATCATCGGATCGACGCGCGTGGCTCGCCGCGCAGGAATGTAGCTCGCCAGCAGCGCCACCGCCAGCAGCCCGAGCGCCACCGCCGCATAGGTGAGCGGATCGGTCGCGCTGACGTCGAACAGCAGGCCGCGGATCAGCCGCGCGCCGGCGATTGCGGCCACCGATCCGGCGGCAACGCCGGCCATCGCCAGCCGTCCGCCTTCGGCGAGCACCATTCGCACCACGTCGGTCGGCCTGGCGCCGATCGCCATCCGCACGCCGATCTCGTGCGTCCGCTGCGTCACCGAGTAGGCGACCACACCATAGACGCCGACCGCCGCCAGCGCCAGCGCCAGACCGCCGAGCAGCGCGAACAGCAGCATGTTCAGGCGCCGGTCCGAGGTCGAGTCGGACATCACCTGCTCCAGCGTCGCGACGTCGGAAACGCCGAGGCTCGAATCGACGGCGGCGATCGCGGCGCGCGCCTGACCGATCGCCGAACGCGGATCGCCGGCCGTCCGCAGCACCCACGTCAGCGCCGGCTGCGGGTACGGGTACTGCGCATGCGGACGGTACATTTCCGGACGCGGCACCTCGTCGAGACCGCGGTGGTGCACGTCGGCGACCACGCCGACGACGGTCAGCCATGGCGTGGCCGGGCCGCCCATCTTCATGCGCCGGCCGATCGGGCTCCCCGCGGGCCAGTACTTACGCGCCATCGACTCGTTGACGACGATCACCGGCTGTGTGTCGGCACGATCGGCGCCGGTGACCGTGCGGCCCTCTCGCAACGGCACCCCGATCGCCTCGAAGTAGCCGGGCGTCACCACCTGCCAGTCGGCGGCGATGCTGCGCTCGCCCGGAGCGGCGACACGGCCCTCGATCTGGATGCCCCAGTCGCCGCGGGTGCTCGCGAGCGGCAGACCGGTGACGGCGCCCGCCGATTGCACGCCGGGCGATTCGCGCAGCCGCCGCCCCAGCTCGACGTAGGCCTTCACCATCGCCGGCATGTCGGCATAGCGCGCGTTGGGCAGCGACGTGCGCAGCGTCAGCACGTGACTGGGATTGAAGCCGGCATCGACGTCGAGCAGGCGCGCGAAGCTGCGCGCCAGGAGCAGCGCCGCGGCGACGAGCACCACCGAGGCCGCCACCTCGCCGGCCACCAGGACGCGGCGCAGCCAGCCGGTCACGACCGGCGCATCACGGCCGCCTTCTTTCAGGAGCGGCTGCAGGTCGGCGCGCGACGACTGGATCGCGGGCACGATCCCGAACAGGAGCCCGGTGATGGCGGAGATCGCGGCGGTGAACGCGAGCACGCGCCCGTCGATCGCGATGTCCTGCACCCGCGGAATCTTCAGCGGATCGAGCGCGATCAGCGCCCGCGTCAAGCCATAGGCCAGGGTGACGCCGGCGACGCCGCCGATGGCCGACAGCACCATCGACTCGGTGAGCAGCTGACGCACGATGCGGCCGCGGCCGGCGCCGAGGACGACGCGGATGGCCAGCTCCTTCCGGCGCGCGTCCGATCGCGCCAGCAGCAGGTTGGCGACGTTGGCGCACGCGATCAGCAGCACGGCACCCACCGCCAGCAGGAGCAGTTCCAGCGCCGGGCGCACGCCGCCGAAGACTTCGCGCGGCGCGGTCACCAGCGTCAGCCCGAACTCCTTGTCGTAGAAGTTGGGGAAGCGCTGGAGAAAGCCATGGGTGATGGTGTCGATCTCGGCCTGCGCCTGTGTCAGCGCGATGCCGGGCCGCAGGCGGCCGAGCGCGAACAGGCCGTGGTTGCCGCGCGCCTGCGGATCGTTCGGTCCCAGCGCCAGCGGGACCCAGACCTGCGTGAGCGTCCGGCTTGCGTAGTCGATGGGCAGCCGCAGCGCCGCCGGCAGCACGCCGACGACGATGTACGGCTCGGCGTCGAGCTGAATGGCGCGCCCGACGATCGCCGGATCCGACCCGAACGCCGATCGCCAGAGCCCTTCCGTGAGCATGACGACGTGCTCATGACCGGAACGATCCTCGTCGGCGGTGAACACGCGTCCCGTGAGCGGTTGCGCACCCAGCGCTGCGAACACCTCCGGCTGCACCAGGGCAGCGCGCACGCGCAGCGGATCGCCGCTGCCGGTCAGGTTGAACGACGCCGTGCTGAAGGCGCCGACATGCTCCAACGATCGTGCCTGCTGCTGGTAGTCGACGAGCTCACCCTGGGAGACCCAGGTCTTCGCCCAGTTGGTCCAGTGGCTCCACAACAGCACCACCCGGTCGGGGTCCTGGTACGGCAGCGGGCGGAGCAGCACGGCGTTCACGATCCCGAAGATGGCCGAGTTGGCGCCGATGCCGAGGCCCAGGGTCAGCACCGCCACCAGCGTGAAGCCGCGTTGTTTGATCAGGCCACGGACGGCAAAGCGAAGATCCTGCAGCGCTGTGGACACCCATCGCCTCCGCCGCGGTTAGACGGCTCGATCGCGGCGGATGGTTGTCAGGCGATTCGCCGGCTGTATCATGTCTCACCTCGGCTTCTCGATGAGGGCTTCAATGGCTATCACCATGATCGTCAACGGCAAGGAGCAGTCGCTCGATGTCGAGCCGGACATGCCGCTGCTCTGGGCGCTGCGCGAAACGCTCGGCCTGACCGGCACCAAGTTCGGCTGCGGCATCTCCGCCTGCGGCGCCTGCACCGTGCACCTGAACGGCCGCGCCGTGCGTTCGTGCACGCTGCCGATCTCGGCCGCCAACGGCCAGCACGTGACCACGATTGAGGGGCTGGCCCAGGACGGCGCGCTCCACACAGTGCAGCAGGCCTGGGTCGCTCACCAGGTGCCACAGTGCGGCTACTGCCAGTCCGGCGTGATCATGGCCGTCGCCGGCCTGCTGGCGCAGATTCCGAACCCGACCGACGACGAGATCGACGCCGGCCTCACCAACATCTGCCGCTGCGGCACCTTCGCGCGCATGCGCGCCGCCATCCACGAGGCCGCCGAAAGCAGGCCGGCGAAAGCAAAGGGGACGGCGTCATGAAGAAATGGACCCGGCGCACGTTCATCGGCGCAGGTACGGTTGCGGGGGGAGGCTTCCTGCTCGGGGTCGCCGGCTTCACCTTCGCGCCAAACCGCTACTCCCTCGTCTCCGCCGATGCCGCCGAGAAGGGTCAGCTGACGACCTGGATCACCGTGACCCCCGACAACATCGTCACCATCCTGATCCCGCATTGCGAGATGGGCCAGGGCACGCCGACGGCGCTCGCGATGATGGCGGCCGAGGAGCTGGAGGCGGACTGGCCGCTGGTCCGGGTGCAGGAGGCACCGGCGCTGGACGCCTACGCGAACGGGTACATCGTGCGCGCGGCGGGCGGCAACTACGTGCCCGCGGTGCTCGGGCGCGGCGTGGATTACGGCGCCTACAAGCTCGCGGAGTGGTTCGGCTTCCAGGTGACCGGCGGTTCGACCGCCGTGCGCAGCACCGGCGAGTACGGCATGCGCGTCGCCGGTGCCGCCGCCAAGAGCATGCTGCTCGCCGCGGCCGCGAACCAGTGGCGCGTGAACGTCGCCGAATGCGTCGCGAAAGGTTCGCGTGTCACGCACGCGGCATCGGGACGGAGCGCCACGTTCGGCGAGCTCGCGCGTGCAGCGGCGACGCAGCCGGTACCCACCAGCCCCGCGCTCAAGAGCGCGGACCGCTTCACCATCCGCCGCACCTCGCCGACACGCCTCGACATCCCGTCCAAGGTGGACGGCAGCGCGACCTACGCGATTGACTTCACGACCCCGGGGATGCTCTACGCCGCGCTGGAGATGGCGCCGGTCCACGGCGGCAAACTGGTCTCCGTGGACGCGACGCCGGCGGAGGCGATGCCGGGGGTGAAGAAAGTCGTGAAACTCGAGGAGGCCGTGGCGGTCGTCGCCGACAGCTTCTGGCGCGCGCGCCGCGCGCTCGCAGCGCTGAAGCCGGAGTTCAGCGATGCCGGGCACGGCGACGTGTCCACCGCCTCGATCTTCGCCGCCTTCGACCAGGCGCTCGGGGCGCCGCCCGAGGTGCCGAAGAACGCGGCCAAGGTGGTGACGGCAGACTACCGCGCGCCCTTTCTCGCCCACGCCACGATGTCGCCGATGGTGTGCACCGCGAAGGTGGAGGGGGACCGCGCTCAGGTCTGGACCGGCGTGCAGGATCCCTTGAACGCGCGCTCGGTGGCCGCCAAGGCGATCGGCATCCCTGCCGAGAACGTCCAGGTCACGAACTTCCTTCTCGGAGGTGGCTTCGGGCGTGGCCTGCCCTTCAACTTCGACTACGTAGACCTCGGCGCGCGCGTCGCCAAGGCGATGTCGCCGTTTCCGGTCAAGACCATCTGGACGCGCGAGAACGACATCCAGCACGACTACTACCGCGGCGCGGCGCTCTCCCGTCATGCCGGGGCGCTGGACGCGAACGGCAAGCCGCTGGCCGCCCACTCGAACTACACCGGCGGCGGCAACGGCGAGGCGGTGTTCATGCCGTACGCGATCGCGGCGAAAAACGCCAAAGAGAAGAAAGCCCCGCACGCGATCAGGCTCGGCCAGTGGCGGTCGGTGCTCAACTCGCAGCACGGCTTTTTCAAGGAGTCGTTCATCGACGAGATGGCGCACGCCGCCGGCCAAGATCCGTTCGAGTTCCGGCGCGGGCTGCTCGGCGATCAGCCGCGCTTCAAGGCCGCGCTCGAGAAGGCGGCGGCGATGTCCAACTGGGGAACGCCGCTGCCGCCGGGTGAAGGGCGAGGCATCGCCATCTGCGAAAGCTTCGGCACCATCGCCGCCGAAGTGGTCCACGTGGCGGTCTCCCCGGAAGGGCGGCTGAAGGTCCTGAACATCTACGCCGCCGTGGACTGCGGCGACGTGGTGAACATGGACAGCGCCACCGCCCAGGTGGAGGGCGGCATTACCTTCGCGCTGTCGGCGGCGCTGCTCAGCGAGATCAACATCAGTCAGGGCCGCGTCGTGGAGAAGAACTTCCGCGACTACCCGATGATTCACATCGCCGACGTGCCGACGATCACCACGGCGTTTCTCCGGTCCGATGCCCCGCTCGGCGGCCTCGGGGAGCCGGGCGTGCCGCCGCTGGCCCCGGCGCTCGTCAACGCCATCCACGCCGCCACCGGCATTCGGGTGCGCCAACTCCCGATCAGGAACACGTCGCTGAAGAAGGCATAGGCTACCGCCTTCTTTACATTGGCTTGGCGACTCGCTAGGCTTCGCCTACCGTTTTCGGATCGTCATCGGAGGAGGGAGAAATGATGCGACGCTTCAGCGGCACCGTCGTCGTGGCACTGCTGCTCTGTGGCGGGCACGCGCTCACGCAGAACGTCTCGGGCCCCGCGAAGGCGAAGGCCACCACCCCGGAGATTCCCTTCGATTCGGTGCCGAATTTCTTCAAGCTGCCGGCCGGCCTCTACATGGGCGAGGGCGTCGGCGTCGCCACCAATTCGAAGGGGCACGTGTTCGTCTACACGCGCAGCGGCGAGACGCGGCTGTTCGAATTCGATCAGACGGGCAACTTCGTGAAGGAGTTCGGCGGCGGCAGCTACGGCATGGCCTTCGCGCACGCCGTTCGCGTCGACCGGGATGACAACGTCTGGGCCGTCGACGAAGGCTCGAACGTGATCATGAAATTCAGCCCAGACGCCAAGCTCCTGATGGTGCTCGGCAAGCGGCCCGACCCGCTCGAGCAGCTGTCGTTGATGCCGGGCGGCGGGCGGTACTCGGGCGCCAACAAGCCGTACTCCTTCCATCGCGAAACCGACGTCGGCTGGGATCCGCAGGGCAACATCTTCGTGTCCGACGGCTACGGCGACTCGCGGGTCGTGAAGTACGACAAGAGCGGACGCTTCATCCGCTCGGTGGGCACGCAGGGTAGCGGCCCGATGCAGTTCAGCACGCCGCACGCGATCGCGGTCGACGCGAGGGGCCTGGTCTACGTCGCCGACCGCGGCAACTCGCGGATCCACGTGCTCGACAACGACCTGAACGCGAAGGCGATCTACGACACGGTCGGCGCGCCGTGGGCGATCTGCATTTCGCAGGGGCCGCATCAGTACCTGTACAGCTCCAATTCGTTCCCGACCGGCAACAATTTCGACCAGGCGTCGATGACCGGCGAGGTCTACAAGATGGAGCTGGACGGGACCGTCCTGGGCAGGTTCGGCAAGGCCGGACACGCCTTCAAGGAATTCAGCAGCATCCATCAGATGGACTGCCGCAACGCCAACGAAATCTACGTCGCGGAGATCACGGAGTGGCGCGTGCAGAAGATCCTTTTGCATCCGCCGTCGGCGTCCACGTCGGCCGCACGCTAATCAAGAAATGCCAATTGCAAAATGCGAATTGCTAAATGAAATCAGCAATCAGCATTTTGCAATCAGCACTGGGCTGGTCTTTTCAGTAGGAGCCCTGCGATGAGAAAGATGACCCGCTTCCTGTCCGTCTTCGCCGCAGCTGCCGTTGCCGCCGCTGTCTCGCTCTACGCTCAGACCGCGCCTGACATCGGCTACGACGCGAACGCCGACGTCCTACAGCTGCCCGCGGGCACCTACTTCGGCGAGGTCGCCGGCGTGGCGACCAACTCCAAGGGCCACGTGTTCGTCTACACGCGGACGGGACACGCGTTCGCCACGCTCGGTGACGAGCGAACCTTCTACCACAACGGCTCGCGCCTGTTCGAGTTCGATCAGGCCGGCAAGTTCGTGAAGGAGATCGGCCAGGGCGTCTACGCCGTCAATTTCGCGCAGCAGGTGCGCGTCGATCCGCAGGACAACGTCTGGATCGTCGACGCCGGATCGAACCAGATCGTGAAGTTCGACGCCGACGGGAAGTACCAGCTCGTGCTCGGCAGAAAGCCGGAGAACATCAACGTCCGGCCCGGTCCCGGCGTGCCGGCCCGCGGCGGCGTCATCCCGGAAGCAACGGCCGGGCGAGGCGGCGGGGAAGGCGGAGGACGCGGCGGCGGGCGCGGGGCCCCGGGTGCCGGCGTTCCCGGCGACAGCTTCAGCTACCCCGCCGACGTCACCTGGGATCGCACCGGCAACATCTTCGTCGCCGACGGCTTCGGGACCAACAACCGCATCGCGAAGTTCACAAAAGATGGCGACTACGTGAAGTCGTGGGGCCAGACCGGATCGGGACAGGGCCAGTTCAACAAGATCCGTGGCATCGCCGCCGACGCCGCGGGCAACGTCTACGTGGCCGACGCCGGGAACAATCGCATCCAGGTGTTCGACGGTGAAGGCACGTTCAAGTCGGAGATCGCCAACGTCGGCACGCCGCAGGCCATCTGCGTCTCTGGTGGTTCGACGCAGTATCTCTACAGCTCCAACTCGAACGATCCCGAGAGCATGGATCACGGCGAGATCTACAAGGTCCGCCTCAACGGGCAGATCGTCGGCAAGTTCGGCAAAGCCGGGAAGATGCCAAAAGACTTCGGCATGGTCAACGCCATCGATTGCCGCTCCGAGAACATGCTCTGGGTGGGCGAGGTCTGGAACTGGCGCGCCCAGCGGGTGACGCTGAGATAGAGAGACTGTCTCCCTTCGCCGGAGGTTCGCCCGAGGGTCGCGCCGAAAGAAATCTCTCCGCTGACCGAAGCCCGGGTGTATAAGGAGGCCACTTGAGGCTGCGTTTTTCAGCAGCCTGCGAGGCGGGCACGGTAGCGATCGCAGCTGAAACAGCGGAACCTGCTTCGAGGTCCGATGGCTGCTCCTTACGATGTGTGTCGGTCGCGTCAAGCGCGAACGAGCGGCACTCGACCCCAGTGCCGCCAGGATACCGCCGCCTTTCCCTCGTCCATCAGCCACCACACGGTTCGTCCTGGCCGGCTCGGTCGACTCCCTTCGAACGAGCGACCCGCACCACTATCGAGTCGCGTTGTCCCCTCGGAGCGAGACCCTGTCTACAGCAGGAGGACACATGAAGCATGCGGCGCGTTTGGCTTTCGTCACCATGGTGTGGGTGATCTTCGCTCCCGGCGCGGCGTCTGCGCAGAGCGCCATCGCCGGCATCGTCAAAGA
>DATASG010000033.1:0-3828 GCA_036269295.1 Vicinamibacterales bacterium
CGCGCCGGCCGATCCCCGGCTGGGGCGATATCACTTACGTCTTCAACGGCGGCAAGTCGCGCTACGACGCGTTCGAGACCAAGTTCGAATGGCGGCTGGGCGCGGACGTCAACATCCTCAGCTCGCTGACGCTGTCCAAGGCGCAGGACAACGGGGCCGGCGCGCTCGAAAACCAGAACGGCAACTTCCCGGCCCCGCAGGACATCAACAACCTGGCCGCCGACTACGGCATCTCCGGCTACAACCAGCCGTACAACTGGACCACGAGCTTCGTCTGGTCGCTGCCCTTCGGCAAGGGCAAGCGCTGGGGCGGCAGCATGTCGTCGGCGATGGACACGCTGGTCGGCGGCTGGCAGCTCGCCGGGATCAATACCCTGGCGCCCGGTGAGATGGTGACGCTCGTCTACTCGCCGGCGGCGGCGTTCCAGGTGTCGGGGATCACGAACGACTTCTCCGGCGCCAACAACTACCGGCCGAACCTGACCTGCGATCCGTACGCGCCGTCCGGCACGCAGTCGATCAACAACTGGTTCAACCCCGCATGCGTCCCGCTGCCAACCGATCCGAGCCAGCCGTTCGGCAACGCGCCGCGCAACAACGTGCGCGGGCCCAACTTCACCCAGTTCGATCTCGCGGCAAGCAAGAACGTCCCGGTTGGCGATCGTGCCAGGCTGCAGTTCCGCCTCGAGGCATTCAATCTGTTCAATCGCGTGAACTTCCTCGCGCCGGCCAGCAACCGCAGCGCCTCCACCTTCGGCACCATCACCAACACCTACGACGCGCGCCAGCTGCAGCTGGGCCTCAAGGTGCTCTGGTAGAAGGGCAAATGCCCGGAACCCCGGAGACCGTAGAGCTGGCCAACGTTACATAGAATTTACACACCGCCAGACGGCGGGCGATCCAAGATGGCGGTCCGTTCCGGGAGGCGGTTCCGCATGTTCTCCATCGTGCTACGCAACGCCGCGGCGACGCGGCGGTATTCGATCTCACAGCATGCCGACTCTGGCTGGGAAGTCATCCTCGAACGCGAGGGCGAGGCGCTCCACCATGTGTGGTACCACGACTGGCACCGCGTGGAACGCGCCCTGGCGATGTTTCGTCTGGAAGTCTCGGACCTGACCGCGCGGGGCTGGCAGATCGTGCACTAATCAGGCCGGCCGGAACCTGAGATAGGCGCTGCGCAGCAGCCGCGGCGAAAGGCGCAGGCCGACGAGCGCCAGCCGCAGAGTCAGCGGCCGCTCCCGTGCGGCGCCCAGGTGATATTGCGCCGCCGCGAAATTCCCCTCCAGGAAACGCTGCTTTCCCTGCTCGATCTCGAGTCGATCGACCAGCGCCATCATTCGGATCCGCAGCGCCGTGCGCGTCGGCGTGTCGAGGACGCGGTCGCGGCCGAAACGCTCGAGCACGTGCAGCGCCCGCTCCACCGCCCTGACCGCGTCTTCCGGCCGCCCCTCGGCCCGCAGGCGCCGCTCCGCCAGCACCTCGCGGTGGTGGACGATCGGGGCGCCGCCCCAGGCCAGCCGCAGCCACAGGTCGAAGTCGTGGCCACCGCGAAGCGTTTCATCGAACATCCCGGCGGCAACCAGCGGACGGCGGCGGCCGACGACCGTCGAGAGCGCGATCGGGCTGCGCTGCCGAATCAGGCTGACGAGCGTGACCTCGCCCTCGGAGGGCGACGCCGCCGTGGACGTGCGGGCCGCCGCCGGCGTGTCGCCGCTGCACCGCGCGTCGCAGTAGACCAGCGCGCGGCGCCGGTCCGACTCCAGCACCGCGACCTGGCGCGCGAGAAACTCGGGCATCCAGCGATCGTTGGCGTCGAGAAACGCGATCAGGCGTCCGCTGGAAGCGCGGATGGCGGTGTTGCGCGCCGCGGCCGCACCGCGGTTGGGCTGCACGATGAAGTGAATGCACGAGCGAAAGGGGGCGATCGCCGCTTCGAGCGCCGCCACGTCAGGCGAGCCGTCGTCGACCACGACAACCTCGAAGTCCGTAAACGTCTGCGCGAAGACTGAAGCCAGCGCCTCCGCGATGCCGGCGCCGGCGCCAAAAGCCGGAACAATGACCGAGACAGCGCGGCGTGCGGTGTCGGACTTGGGCATATGCACCTCGCGCGTCATCGCGGGCAAGTGATACACCCGAACAACGCGACTTTACACAAACGTGATGTAAACAGTTTCGTGACAACGTCGTCTCTGTACGATCACGCTCGTCCTGTAGATCAAGGAGCATGTCCTACAACCTCACGCTCCAGTGCGGCTGCGTCGTCTACGTCTCGGCGCACCCGCAGACGCAGGTCGCGCACACCCGCGTCATACAGACGCGCGGCCCTGCCTGCCGCGTCCGGCGCCACGACGTCGGGTTGCGTCTGTACCTCTGGGAGCTGCTGCCCGACCCGGCGCATCAGGCTGAGATCGATCGGTATCGAGCGTTCGGCGAAAAGAGTACCGACCGGGGGTGAACCGGCATGGAGCCGGTTGGCCGCGGTCACATCTCACCGAACCCTGGATACCGATCGATCTCACGCCGCCCAGGAGCCGTTGCGGTAGAGCGTCAGCGCGATGTCGACGTTGGCCCGCAGCGTTCGCGCGATCGCCTCCCAGGTCTTCTCGCAACGCAGCAGCGTCTTCCACGAGTAGAGGTGCTTCGGCTTGTGAAAGTCGCTGTTGGCCACGTAGGGGTAGTGCTTCAGGCTCGTCACCGAGAACAGATCGTCGCGATTTGCCGCTTCCCATACGTCAACCAGCTCGGCGAGCTTCTTCCGATGATCCCAGAGGTAGCTGGTGCTGATCTCCACGCGCCGGGTGGTGCGGTGATGCGGGTGGCAGGCGATGCTGAGCGCGCCCTGCCGACGGATCGCATACAGGATGTCCTCGGCCGGTTGATCGGCGCTGATGTGCTCGCTGATGTTGAGCGCGACGATGTGCGAGTTCTTCTTGCTCCGGATGTGGTTCTGGGTGATCTCGGCGCCCGGAATCACGAGCAGGTCGTACAGCTTCCGCGCCCGCCGCGCCTCGGAGGCGATCTCGTCGAGGTACCCCGGGAAGCGCTGCTCGGTGACCGAGAACTCGCGGCGTCCGAGCGACAGCAGCCGTCCCGCCCGCGCCAGCAGGTCGCGCTTCATCAGGATGTGATCGGTGATCGCGATCACGTCGAACCGCCGCGTCTTGCCGTACAGATCCACGACCTCGCGCAGCGACAGCCGGCCGTCGCTCCAGCTGGTGTGGACGTGGAAGTCGCAGAGCAGGAACGGCTCGTATCCTGGCACTCACACCCTCACGTCGAGATGCGTCCCGTCGGCGGGACGGTGGCGCAGGATCTCCGACCAGAAGTTGCGCACGTAGACGCTGAACACCGCGGCCTTCCCCATTGCGCGGTAGCGGCGCGCCGAGGTCCACACCCAGCAGTCCTGGCACAACGCGACGCGGCCAATCGGCGTCAGGCGCCGTCCGAGGTTGGTGTCCTCGCCGTGGAACTCAATTCGTTGATCGAATCCGCCGATCGCCGCCAGTGCATCGCGACGCACGGCGAAGTTGCCGCCGTAGAGAATCGCGCCGGCGCCGGCGAGATGGTGCACGACGGCGTGGGTCGCCGGCGCCACCAGGACGTCGTAGGCCCTCAGCATCGCGCGGCCGCTCCAGTCCCAGTCATAAAAGCGGTACGGGCCGGTGACCGCGATCGGAGGGTGCGAGGTCATGAAATGGGCCTCGACCCGCTCCAGCCAGGTGATCGGCACGCGGCAGTCGGCGTCGATGTAGGCGACGATGTCGGTCTGCGCCGCGCGGCGCGCCGTCTCGCGCGCCATCACCAGGCCTTTGGCCGGCTCGTCGA
>DATASG010000034.1:0-5645 GCA_036269295.1 Vicinamibacterales bacterium
GTGTCGAATGTCGCGTGCGGATTCGACGTGCTCGGCTTTGCGCTGCACGAGCCGGGCGATCGGGTGACGGCGCGGCTGACGCCGTCCGGCGTCACCATCGACGACATTACCGGCGACCGCGGCCGGCTGCCGCGCGACCCGGCGAAGAACACCGCCAGTGTTGCGGTGCAGGCGCTACTGAAGGTTCTGGGCGAAGCGCGTGGTGTCGCGCTGACGATCGACAAAGGGCTGCCGCTGTCGAGTGGTCTCGGCGGCAGCGCGGCAAGCGCGGTCGCCGCGGTCGTCGCCGTGGACGCGCTGTTCAGCGCTCGCACGCCGCTGGCCACCCTGATGGCCTGCGCCTTCGAAGGCGAGCGGATCGGCGCCGGTTCCGCCCACGGCGACAACATCGGGCCGGCGGTCTACGGCGGGTTCGTCCTGGTCCGCGTCCCGAATCCTCCGGACATCGTGCGGCTGCCGGTGCCGGCCGGATTGACCGCGGTGGTCGTCCATCCGGATCTCGAGATCGAAACCGCGCAGGCGCGGGCGCTGCTCGGGACCACGGTGCCGCTGGCCGACGCCATTCGCCAGTGGGCCAACCTCGGCGCCTTCGTCGACGCGCTGCATCGATCCGATTTCGACCTGATGGCGCGCTCGCTCGAGGACGCGATCGCCGAGCCGCGCCGGGCAGCGCTGGTGCCCGGGCTGGCGCAGATCAAACAGGCGGCGGCCGGCGCGGGCGCGCTGGGCTGCAGCCTGTCGGGGTCGGGCCCGTCGCTGTTCGCGCTGTGCCGCGACGCGGCCTCGGCGCGGGCGGTCGCGGCGGCGATGACCGCGGCGGTCAAACAGCACATCGGCGGCGAGCCGCACACCTATGTGTCGCCGATCGCTCCGCACGGCGCGCGCGTGATCTCGGCGGGTCCGAAAGGATTGGCCCTGGCGTGACGCGATGCAGTTCGTAACCACCCGGGGCGGATCGCCGCCTGTCTCGTTCACCGCCGCGCTGTTTGCGGGGATTGCCCCAGACGGCGGCCTCTACGTGCCGGAGACGATCGAGCCGTGGAGCGCCGGCGAGCTCGCCCGGCTGTCGCAATGGACGCTGACGCAAATCGCCCTGCGCGCGCTCAGCCCGTTCACGCGCGGCGACCTCGATCCGGCGACGCTCGAAGCGGTCGTGGTCGAGGCGCTGAACTTTCCGATCCCCCTCGTCGAGGTGCAGCCAGGCCTCTTCTCGCTCGAGCTCTTCCACGGCCCGACATTCGCCTTCAAGGACGTCGGCGCGCGCGTCATGGCGCGCCTGATGGCGGCGCGGCACCGCGGCGACGATCCGCTTACCGTGCTTGCCGCGACCTCGGGTGACACCGGCAGCGCGGTCGCGCACGCGTTTGCCGGCGTTCCGAACACGCGCGTCGTGATCCTCTACCCCGACGGCCGCGTCAGCCCTACGCAGGAAGCGCAGCTGACGATCTTCAACGGCGAGCAGAGCAACGTACGCGCGTATGCCGTCGCCGGCAGCTTCGACGACTGCCACCGGCTGACGCGCGAAGCCTACGCCAACCCCGATCTCCGCCGCAGCATGCGGCTCACGTCCGCCAACTCCGTGAACGTGGGGCGTCTACTGCCGCAGTCGGTCTACTACTTCCACGCCATGGGTCGGTTGGGTCAGGTGGGTCAGGTCGTCTTCTCGACGCCGAGCGGCAACTTCGGCAACCTCACCGCCGGCCTGATGGCGAAACGAGCCGGGCTTCCAATCGCGCGGTTCATCGCCGCCACCAACGTGAACGACGTGGTGCCCCCCTACCTCGAGACCGGACGGTTCGAACCGCGGCCGTCGCTGGCGACGCTGTCGAACGCGATGGACGTCGGCCACCCGAGCAATTTCGAACGGATGCTCTGGCTGTACGGCGGCGACGTCGACGCGATGCGCGGTGACATCACCGGCTGCCGGTTCAGCGACGATGACGTGCGCGCGACCATCAAACGGGTGTACGAGGAGCGCGGCTACCTGCTCGATCCTCACAGCGCAATTGCCTGCATGGGGCTGACAGGCCGGGAGGGGAGGCACGGGCAGGTGGGGAAGGACGGGACGACCGGCGTCTTCCTCGCGACCGCCCATCCGGCGAAGTTCGCGGAGATCGTCGAGCCGATCATCGGCCGGCCCGTGGAGAAGCCGCCGGCACTGGCCGCGGCGCTCGACGGCCCGCAGCACATCATCCGTATTCGCGCCTCGCTCGATCGCGTGCTTGGGATGCTCGATGGCTGATCGGGTCCGCTATCGCGCCGACGTGCTCGCGCAGCTGCTGGCGCACGGCGTCCGGCCGACCGAGCGCACCAATCCCCAGCTGGTGCGCGACTACGTCCGCGATCTCTACAAGTACGAAATCCGGTCGCTGCGCGAGCGCTACCTGCGCCGGGAGTTTCCCAAGATCGAGTATGCCGGTCGTGTCGACGACTTGCGTCGCCGCTACCCGATCCTCGCGCTGCTGCCGCGTGACTTCATCGAGTAGGTGAGGCTCGGCAGAAGGGTGTCCTTGCGCGTTGAACTCCTCTTAGAGGACTGGCCACTAGATCCCGAACTCACGCCGGATTCCCCGGATGATGGCATCGGAGGCGCCGGCTTGCTGTGCCAGGTCGACGAACCGCACGTTGCGCAGCTCGCCACGAACCGTCTCCCGATCGGTGGCGGAGAGCGCGTGAGCGGCGATGACGGCGTGCTCCCGGCGGCCCAGCACCGTGGCAGACACGGCGTGAAGGGCATGAGGGTCATCCTCCTCCACCAGTGGCCACCCGAGCTCGTTGGCCAGGCTCCCTCCAATCGCCGCGGTTCGGGCCCGGGGCGCGCCCGTCACGATCACCACCACCTTGCCAGCTTAGGACAGAACACGTGGATAATGGGCGCGGACGCCGACAACCGGCCCATGATCGCCGACTCCCCTCAACCACCGCCGCCCCGCGGTGCTGCTGTTGACCGACGCGGCGAACGTCGCCGGCACGCGGGCGCTGCCGGCCGTGTTCGCGATCGTGCTGGCGGTCGGCATCGCGCTCGCGTCGCTGGTCCTCGAACCCGCGACCACGGCAGCTGCGTTCGGGGATGAACCATGAACCATGAACCATGAACCCAGAACCAGGAATACGATGATCGCGATTGAGATCCGTGAACCGGGTGAGCCGGAGGTGCTGGTGCCGGTCGAGCGGCCGATACCAAAGCCGGCGACAGATGAGGTGCTGATTCGCGTTGCCGCGGCCGGCGTCAACCGGCCTGACGTCTTTCAGCGGCGTGGACGCTACGCACCGCCTCCCGGCGCCTCGGACATTCCCGGCCTCGAAGTGTCCGGCGTGATCGACAAGGTCGGGTCGCTGGCGACCGGCTGGCGCGCGGGCGACGAGATCTGCGCGCTGGTCACCGGCGGAGGATACGCCGAGTACTGCGTCGCGCCGGCTCCGCAATGCCTCCCCGTGCCACGGGGCATGACGGTCGTCACTGCCGGCGCGATTCCCGAGACGTTCTTCACCGTCTGGACCAACGTGTTTCAGCGCGGACGTCTGCAGCGGGGCGAGTCGATCCTCATCCACGGCGGCTCCAGCGGGATTGGGACGACCGCGATTCAGCTGGCCAGGGCGATGGGCGGGCGCGTGTTTGCGACCGCGGGCTCAGCGGAGAAGTGCGCGGCGTGCGAACGCCTCGGCGCCGAGCGGTGCATCGACTATCGCGAGGGCGATTTCGTGGCCGCCGTGCGCGCGTTGACCGGTGGCCGCGGCGTCGACGTCATCCTCGACATGGTCGGCGGCGACTACTTCGCGCGCAACATCGAGGCGCTGGCGGTGGAAGGGCGCCTGGTCGAGATCGCGACGCTGCACGGCGTCAAGGCCGAGGTGAACCTCCAGACCATCATGGGGCGGCGCCTGACGGTCACCGGATCGACGCTGAGACCGCGGCCCGTTGCCGAGAAGGGAGCGATCGCCGTAGAGCTGCGTCAGCAGGTATGGCCGCTGCTCGAGTCGGGCGCGGTGACGCCGATCGTCCACGCCACGTATCCGCTGCGCGACGCGGCCGAGGCGCACCGCGTGATGGAGTCGAGCGCCCACATCGGCAAGCTCCTGCTCGTCACCTAGGTGCGGAATCGGGGAATCGGGTAATCTGGTAATCCAATTATTCAATTCCCGAATCGATGAACGGCGGACCCAGACATGGACAACATTACCAGCCTGCAGATTTCCAACGGCAAGGTCGGCACCGGCACCGAAGCGACGGCCGGCAAGACGGTCTCGGTCCACTACACCGGTTGGCTGTACGACCCGAAGGCTGCGGACCACCGAGGCAAGAAGTTCGACAGCTCCAAGGACCACGGCGACCCCTTCGAGTTCAAGCTCGGCGCCCGTCAGGTGATTGCCGGCTGGGACCAGGGCGTGGCCGGCATGAAGGTCGGCGGCACTCGGACGCTCGTCATCCCCTCCGAGCTCGGCTACGGCGCGCGTGGCGCCGGCGGCGCGATCCCGCCGAACGCGACGCTGCTGTTCGACGTCGAGCTTTTGGCCGTCAAGTGATCAGCAATACCAGACTCCGCCCATGGATTACGTTCGACTCGGCAACAGCGGGCTGAAGGTGTCACGCCTGTGTCTCGGGACGATGACCTACGGCACGCCAGCGTGGCGGCCGTGGGTGCTTGACGAAGCAGCCAGCCGTCCGTTCATCGCCCGCGCGCTCGACCACGGCATCAATTTCTTTGACACCGCCGACATGTATTCGAACGGGGTCAGCGAGCAGGTGCTCGGCCGCGCGCTGAAGGATCAGAAACGCGACCAGCTCGTCATCGCCACCAAGGCGTTCTACGGCCTGACCGCCGGTCCGAACGACGCCGGCCTGTCGCGCAAGCATCTGTTCAGCGCCATCGACGCGTCGCTCACCCGTCTCGGCACCGACTACGTCGATCTGTACCAGATTCACCGCTTCGACTACCACACGCCGATCGAGGAAACGCTCGAAGCGCTGCACGACATCGTCCGGTCCGGCAAGGCACGCTACATCGGCGCCTCGAGCATGTTCGCCTGGCAGTTCATGAAGATGCTGGCCGCCTCCGAGGCGCACGGCTGGACGCGGTTCGCGTCGATGCAGAACCACTACAACCTGGTCTACCGCGAGGAAGAGCGCGAGATGCTGCCGCTCTGTCGGGAGGAGGGGATCGGCGTGATTCCCTGGAGCCCGCTGGCGCGCGGCTTTCTCGCCGGCAACCGGCGCCGCGAGGACAAAGGCGACACCCTCCGCGCCAGGACCGACGACTTCGCGCACGCGCTCTACTACGCCGACAGCGACTTCACGATCGCCGAGCGCGTGGTCGAGCTCGCCGGGAAGCGCGGCGTCAAGCCGACGCAGATCGCGCTGGCCTGGCTGCTCGCCAGGCCGGGCGTGACGGCGCCGATCATCGGCGCCTCGAAGCTCCCGCACCTTGACGAGGCGGTCGCCGCGCTCGCGATCCGTCTCGACGCCGAGGAGCTCGCGTGGCTCGAAGCGCCCTATCAGCCGCACGCGATCCTCGGGCACGCCTGACTTGATCTCACGCCGGTCTTTCGTCGCGCTGCAGCACCGCAATTACCGGCTGCTGTGGATCGGGCTCTTCGTCTCGTTCTCCGGTTCGATGATGCAGAACGCGGCGCTGTTGTGGCACGTG
>DATASG010000035.1:0-7789 GCA_036269295.1 Vicinamibacterales bacterium
GGACCCCGCAAGACGATCGTGCTACTCGTAGCGCAGAGCTTCGATGGGATCGAGGCGGGACGCCTTGAAGGCGGGATACATGCCGAAAAAGAGGCCAACCGAGGCCGAGAAGCCGATGCCGATCGCGAACGACCACCAGGGTAGCGAGATGGGGAAGCCGGATACGTAGTGCACGGTCCAGCCGAGACCGGCGCCGAGGGCGACCCCGATCAGGCCGCCGAGCGAGGTGAGAAACGCCGCCTCCATCAGGAACTGGAACAGGATTTCGGCGCGGCGGGCGCCGAGCGCCTTGCGCACGCCGATCTCGCGCGTCCGCTCGGTGACCGAGATCGACATGATCGCCATCACGCCGATGCCGCCGACCATCAGCGCGATCGACGAGATGACGATGAGAGCGAAGAAGGTGCCCTGGCTGATCGAGTCCCACAACTTGAGGAACGAGTCCTGGGTGCTGAGATCGAAGTCGTCCGGCTCGTCGAGCTTGAGGCCGTGGCGGATGCGCATGATCCGTTCGGCGTCGGCGAGCGCCGCGTCGCGCGACACGCCCTCGCGCGGCAGCATCGAGATCATGACGTTCGTGATCTGGCCGCTGCCGCGTCCGATCCGGCCGACCCGCAGCCCGAACACGCGCGTGTAGGTCGAGTGGGGCACGACCACGAAATCGTCCTGGCCGACGCCAAAGCCGCCCGGCGACGGCCGCTTGTCAAACACGCCGAGGACCTCGAAGCGCTCGCTGCCGATGCGCACGAACTTGCCAAGCGGATCGGTGCCGCTCGGCTCGAACAGCAGCTTGTAGGCGGTGTTGCCGAGCACGCAGACGTTGCGGCGGTACTGGATGTCGGTGCCGTTGAGGAAGCGGCCTAGCAGCATCGGCAGCCGCGTGCCCTCGGCGAACCACTCGCCGGTGCCGAAGACGACCAGGTTCTTCGTCTTCAGGTCGCGATAGAACACCTTGCGCTGGGTGACCGGGCCGGGGCCGGCGCCGAGCTCGATGTCGACGTACTGCAGGGTCGAGTTCTGCGCCTCGAGCGCGCGCTGATCGGACAGCGTCAGGTCGGGTCGCTTGAGCAGCTTGCTGATCTCGGCGCCGTTGGCGAAGCTGGTGACGCCGAATTTCTGCAGGTAGACGATGTTGGGGCCGCTCTGCGCGATCAGATCGCGCAGCGACTGGTCGAAGCCGCGGATCATCGCGGTCATGCCGACGATCGAGGTGATGCCGATGACCACGCCGAGGACGGTGAGAAACGATCGCAGCTTGTTCGTCCGCACGGTGTCGAACGCCATCACCACGACTTCGACGAGGAGCGCCGGGCGGAAGGCCATCAGTCGCGCCTCAAGGCTTCGATCGGGTCCAGGTTCGCGGCGCGCATCGCCGGATAGAGGCCGAAAAACAGGCCGACCAGGGCGGTAATGGTGATTCCCAGGCCGACCGACCACAGCTCGACCGAGGCCGGAATCGGCGTGAACTTCGAGATGGTGAGCGCGATCGCCGCGCCGGAGATGGTGCCGATGATGCCACCGAAGATCGACAGCACCACTGACTCGGTCAGCATCTGCGCCATGATGTCGCTCTTGCGCGCGCCGAGCGCCTTGCGCAGGCCGATCTCGCGCGTCCGCTCGCTGACCACCATCAGCATGATGTTCATGATGACGATGCCGCCGACCACCAGCGACAGGCCGACGACGCCGATCAGCACGGCGAAGATGCCGTTGGTCGCCGAGTGGTAGATGTCGAGAATCGTATCCGAGGTGAGGATGCCGAAGTTGTCGGGCTGCTTCGGCTTCAGCCGGCGCGATCCGCGCATCGCCACCGTCGCCTGCTCGATCGCCTCCTTCATGTCGGCGACATCGTGCGGCTTGACGGTCATCGACAGCTGGCGCCGCGATCCGAACAGCATCTGGAACTGGCCGAGCGGAATCACCGCGAACTCGTCCTGCGAGCGGCCAAGCACCGAGCCGCGCTTGGCGCTGACGCCGACGACGCGGAAGTGGACACCCTCGATCTGGATGGTCTTCTCGAGCGGATTGGTGTCGCCGAACAGGCGGTCGGCGGTGCCCCAGCCGATCACGGTGACCGGTCGCGAGGTGTCGACCTCGGTCGGGCTCATCAGCCGGCCGCGCTCGGCGTCGTAGCTTGAGAAGTTGACGTACTCGCCGGTGACGCCGGTGATCGAGGTCTGGTCGATCGACTTGTCCTTGTAGGTGATGCGGCCGCCGCCGCCCGAGTCGAGCATCACGGCGCTGACCAGGTCGCTGTAGCGCCGCACCGCGCGCACGTCGTTGATGGTGATGCGCGGGTTGCCGCGGACCTTGTCGAACTCCTCGTCGCTGCGCGTGATCGGGAACTGCTGGACGTTGAACGAGTCGGCGCCTGACTGGTTGAGGATCGCGGTCTTGACCGAGGCGTTGAGCCCCTGAATCAACGACACCACGGCGATGATCGAGGTCACGGCGACGATGTTGCCGAGCACGGTCATGAACGACCGCAGCTTGGCGGACCAGATCGCGTCAAGGGCGATCATCGCCGATTCGAAGAGCTTGTTCATTTCTTCTTCGGGTTGTTATCGACCTTCACCAGGTCGCCGTCGGCCATGCCGCGCACCGAGTTGTACGGTCCGGTAATCACCTGGTCCCCCGACTGCAGCCCGGACTTGACCTCGAAGTACTTGTCGCCGGCGATGCCCATCTTGATCGGCACGAACTGCGCCTTGCCGTCACGGACGACGAAGACGCCTTCGGTCTCCTTGCGGGTCTGGCCAGGCTTCAGCTCCGCGGTCGAGGTTGCCGGCGCGGCGTCGGCCGCGATGCGCCGCTTCTTGTCGCTGGTCGGCTCCTTCACCACCTGGCCGTTGGCGTCGTAAATCAGCTCGCGGACGGCGACCGCCGGAATCGGCACCGAGACGACGTCCTTGCGCCTGGCGGTGGTGATGTCGGCGGTGCAGGTGAACCCGGGCCGCACCTCGGGAATCTCTTCGTCGACCATCACCTTGACCTTGAAATTGGTCGCCTGCGTGCCGGCCGCCGCACCGGCCGCCGCCTGGATCGGGCTGTTGCCGATCTCGGCGACGTGCCCCTTGAACACCTTGTCGGGGATCGCGTCGATGGTGATCTTGGCGGGCTGGCCGAGCTGGACGTTGGGCACGTTGGTCTCGTCGACCTCGACCTCCGCCTGAATGATCGACATGTCGGCCAGCGTCATCAGCACGGTTCCGGCGTTGTTCATCGTCCCGATCATGACCATCTCGCCTTCCTGGATGGTGCGGGCGGTGACGATGCCGTCGATCGGCGACTGGATGCGCACCTTGCTGAGGTCGTACTGCGCGCTGTCGAGGCCGGCGCGCTCCTGGGCGATCCGGCTCTCCTGCGGCTTCAGGGTTTTCTCACGCTCTTGCAGCGCCGATTGCGCCACCTTGACGTCGTTCTCTGCCTTCTCGAGCGACTCGCGCGTCGTCAGCTCCTGCTTCCAGAGGTCCTGCTGGCGCGTCAGGGTCTGCTGCGCCTGGACGAGCTGGGCGCGTGCGGTCTCGATCGCCTGCCGCAGCTGCTCGAGCGTGGTCTCGGCGGCCTTGAGGGAGGCGGCGCCGTTGTCGACGCGCGAGCGCAGCGTCTTGGGATCGATCTGCAGCAGGAACTGGCCGATCTTGACGCGGTCGCCCTCGTTGACCGCGAGGTTGACGACGCGGCCGACGGTGTCGCTGCTGACGTTGACGGTGCGCTTTGCCTGGATCTTGCCCGACGCCGAGACGATCGCCTCGAGGTCCCGCGTCCTGATGACGTCGGTCGTGACGGTGAGGCCCTTGTCCTTCTTGTAATAGACGTTGGCGGCGACGACAGCGCCGCCGATGAGGACGACCACGATCGCAATGAGCACGTTCTTGCGCGACATCTAGACTCCTGTCGAGACGGTTTTGATCGCCGCGATGATCACCGCGATCGCCGCATAGACGGCCAGCATGGTGATGGCGATTGGCGCGGTACGCTTACGGTAGAGAACGCCCAGGCCGATGGCGAGGCTGAGCATCCACCAGATGAAGATCAGATCGATCGAACCGAGCATGCGGGCGAGAAACGAGCTCTCGTCGAGAAACGGCAGGAAGACCCCGAGATTGGTGGCGCTCGACAACGATTCGCGGACGTAGGCCAGCGGGGTGGTGAAGAATGACAGCGCTGCCAGCACGGCGCCCGAGTGGCAGACGATGGCGAAGACCTGCTTGAAGGTCGCGTCGCCGCCGAGCATGGCGTTGAAGACCGCGAACGAGACGCCGGCGACGACGAGGCCGATCGCGGAAAGGCCCAGCAGCTGGAACGCGGGCGTGATGTAGACGAAGTAGGGCGCGAACTGCTCAACGCGGTCGATCTCCGCCTGGGTCATCGGCCGTCCGAACGACTCGCGGGAAGCAATCTGCTGGTCGATGACGGCGTTGCGGCCGACCTCGGTCGAGAGCAGCGCCACCGAAGCCGCCGCCGACAGGAGAAACACGGTCAGGAAGATACCGAGCCACCGCGGACGCGCGGCCACCTCCGCGTAGGTGGCGCGCGGCGCAAAGAGGATGCCCAGGAAGCGCGCGGGCAGGCTCTTCGCCGGCGCGGTCGGTGGTCCGGCCGTCGGAATTGACGTCACAGGTGCCTCGGGGTCAATCGAGTGTCCTAGGATACATACGGCTATCGCTTCGCCGGTGTTCGGTGACCCTTTCGTGACCCGGACGCGGGGGCGGCGGCGAAGATCTTCCGCAGCACGCCGAGGCCGCCGGTCAGCCGCCGCCGGGCCGGCAGATCGAGCGGCGCGATGACGTCGGCCAGGTGCGCCTCGGCGGCGCGGCTGACGCGCTCGAGCGCCGCGCGGCCGGTCGGGGTGACGTCGATCATGACCACGCGGCGGTCGCCGTCGGGCGCCTCTCGCCGCACCCAGCCGCGCTCGACCATGGCGCTGATCGAGTTCGACATCGTCGGCAGGCTGACGCCCTGGAGCGAGGCGAGGTCGCTGAGCATGCGCGGCCTGACGCTGAGGACGCTCAAGAGGCCGAAATGGGCCGGCGCCGGCATCTCGCCGGCGGCGCGCAACTCCGCGGCGACGGTGCGCATCACCAGCGGAATGATTTCGAGGATCTCGCGCGCGGTATCGCGCGCCTGGCCGCGGGTCATGAAGGGACTCTGGATTAGGGGAACTAATAGTTACGGGTGCTAAGTTATCATGTTTCCTTGACAGTGGGAATGGGGGTGTTTACCATGCAGATTCCCTGCGACAAAAGGAGCGTGAAGTGGTCGGATTCGTCCCCAAGGAGATGTTTTTCACGAAGGGTGTCGGCAAGCACCGCGAAAAGCTGACGTCGTTCGAGCTGGCGCTGCGCTCGGCGGGCATCGCCGCCTGCAACCTGGTGCGCGTCTCGAGCATCTTTCCGCCCAACTGCCGGATCCTGTCGCGCGCCCAGGGCGCCAAGCGGCTCGAGCCCGGCCAGGTCACCTTCGTCGTCATGTCGGAGGCGGCGACGCGCGAGCCGCACCGGCTGATCGCGGCGACGGTGGGCGTGGCGATTCCCCGCGATCGCGAGTTGTACGGCTACCTGTCGGAGCATCACAGCTTCGGCGAGAGCGAGGACATCGCCGGCGACTACGCCGAGGAGCTCGCCGCCGAGATGCTCGCGACCACGCTCGGCCTCGAGTTCGATCCCGACAAGAGCTGGGACGAGAAGAAGGAAGTCTACCGGCTGTCGAACGAGATCGTGCACGTGCAGAACGTCACCCAGAGCGCGGTCGGCGACAAGAAGGGTCTCTGGACGACGGTCGTCGCCGCCGCGGTACTGGTGGGGTAGCGAAGAACCTAAGACCGACCAGGGTCACAAAGGGTTTCAAAGGCCAGGCTTCGCGCCCGCGAAGGGCACAAAGGGTTTCAAAGGACACAAAGGAAGGCACTAAGGTAAGAGGCATGCGTATCGCCTCTGGGCCCCCGGTGTGTCTCGTTGCCTTTGTGTCTTTCGTTGCCTCTGTGTCCTTCGAGTCGCGCGCCAGCGCACAGCCCACCGACGGTGTCGGGGTTCGCGCGAGCGGAATGGCGGGCGCCTTCACCGCCGTGGCGGACGACGCGACCGCGTCCTGGTGGAATCCGGCCGGCATGGCCGGCGGCGCCTACTTCAACGCCCTCATCGAGGCCGGAGCTCAAACCGAACCCCGGTCCGAGCGGACGTCCGCCGGCGACCCGCAAAGCGCCTCGCGCGCCAATACGCGCAGTTTTGCCGTGGCGTTTCCAGCCCTCGGCCTGAGCTATTACCGCCTGCGAATCAGCGAAATACAGCCGCAAACCTCTACAGGGGACACGGCCCCCGGCCGACAAGAGGGTGGAGCGGCGGAGGTCCGTCTGCGCTCCCTGGTGCTGAACCAGTTCGGCGCCAGCGTCGGACAGTCACTCGGATCGCACCTGGTGATCGGATCGACACTCAAGCTGGTGAGTGCCGGGACGGCGTCGCAGATCCAGAGCGGCGCCGCCGGTTCGCTGGATACAGCAGACGGCATCGATCCTTCTCGAGAAGTTCACGCCGGGCTCGACGTCGGGGCGATGGCCGTGTTCGGCCGCGCGAGGATTGGTGTGATGGTTCGCAACGTCAACGAGGCGGAGTTCGGCAGCGGGAGCGACGTGTTCACGTTGAGCCGCCACGCCCGGGTCGGGGCGGCCCTGAGCTCAGGCACTCGCGGGGTGATCGGCAGCGCCACTGTCGCGGTGGATGCGGATCTGAACGCGACGACGACCGTGAACGGCGACGAGCGGCTGTTCGCCGCCGGGGGCGAGGCCTGGACGAGGGCTCGGACGTTCGGCGTACGGGGCGGAGTGAGTGTGAACACGGTCGGCACGCGGCGGACTGCCCTGAGCGCCGGCGTCAGCGCGGCGGTGAAAAAGGGTCTTTACGCCGACGGCGCGCTTACCGGCGGCACGGATCAGGGTCGTCATGGCTTGGCGTTGGGACTGCGAGTGACGTTTTAGGTCACTATTGACATTATTTGTCACAATCGGTTAAACTCTAGAGTTTCATGGCCGTCCGCATAGGCGAACTCCTTCTCAAGGAGAAACTGATCACCCCCGAGCAGCTTCAGCAGGCGCTGACGCAGCAGAAGTCCAATGGGGGAAAGCTCGGTTACAACCTCGTCAAGATGGGGTTCGTCAAGGACGAGCAGATTACCGCGCTCCTCAGCAAGCAGTACGGCGTCCCGGCCATCAACCTCGCCCAGTTCAAGATTGACCTCACGATTGTCAAGCTGGTTCCCACCGAGACCGCGCGCAAGTACCAGATCATTCCGCTGAGCCGCTCCGGGAGCACGCTCACGATCGCGATGACGGATCCGACCAACGTCTTCGCGATGGACGACATCAAGTTCATGACCGGCTACACCGTCGAGCCGGTCGTCGCCTCGGAAGTCGCCATCACCGACGCGATCGAGAAGTACTACCCCGGCGGCAAGGCGGGCGCGGGCGGGGCTGCCGCCGGTTCGAAGGGCGGCGGCAAGGCGGGCGCCGCGGGCGCCACCGGCAGCACCCTCGAGATGGCGAGCCGCGGTCTCGAGGAACTGCAGAACTCGCTCGGCACCGGCGCCGACGACGTCGAGGTCCTCGAAGAGCTGCAGGAGATCAGCGCGGAGGCGCTGGCGCGCCAGGGCGAGGACGCGCCGGTCGTGCGGCTCGTCAACGTCGTGCTGATGTCCGCGATTCAGAAGGGCGCCAGCGACATCCACATCGAGCCCTACGAAAAGGAACTGCGGGTCCGCTACCGCATCGACGGGATCCTCTACAACATCATGGCGC
>DATASG010000036.1:0-11868 GCA_036269295.1 Vicinamibacterales bacterium
CGCCGTGCTGCGAAGCGCCTGCAACGGCACACCGTACTCGATCAGTACCGCATCGATTCGCGACCGGCCGCGGACAAGCGCGGTGTCGATGTCGTCGCGCAGCGCGCGCTCGTCGTCGCGCACCGCGATCGCGATCGCAAACGACTCCGGCACAGAGCCATCGTCCGGAGCCGGCGCAAGCTCTATCGGAACCTTGGCTCGCCGTGCGTAGTAGCCCGCGGTGGGCCCCCACACCAGCGCGATATCGATCTCGCCGTCGGCGAGCGCATCCACCATGCGTTGCGCGATCGGCAGGGCGCCGTAGACGGGAAACCCCGTCACGTTGTCGACGACTCCCTGCCGAGCGAGCGCCAATGCCGGCGGGGCCGCGGCGCCATCGGCGCCAATCAACGGAACGCCCACCCTGCTCGTGCGCAGGCGCGCGTCATCGAACGACCCAATGGGCGCGCCCCAGTCCTTGCGAGTGACCAGCGCATAGCTCGATCGATAGTAGGGAATCGTGGTGGCGAGACCTGCCGGGTCGGCGGGAACGCCCATAAGCACATCGCACAGGCCCGCGCCGAGCGTCTTGCGAACGACGCCTCGTCGAAGCGGCTGCCAGCGATAGACGAGGCGCGCGCCAAGGTCCTGGGCGACGAGCTCGGCGATCCGGTTCTCGAATCCGGTTCCGTCCTGACGTGAGAAGGGAAGACTGTCCGGATCGGCGCAGACGACGAGATCGCGTGACGCGGCCAGGTGACTAAACGTGAGCACCGTTGCCACACCGACGACCCGCACGCCATCAAGGAAGCGTGAACACATACAGCATGCCTCCCTTGGTCGTGCGCTGCTTCAGATCGCCCATCAGATTGCCCATTCCGCCGGCGGCGCTTCCATCGCGTGTGTCGAGATCGCCGGAGACGACCGCGCCGGCCCATCCGCCGACGCCGGAGAGCACTGCGATGTACTGTTTGCCGTCCGGACCGCGATAGGAGATCGGCTGGCCGACGATTCCCGAGCCGGTCTTGAACTGCCACAACAGGTGCCCGTCCTTCGCGTCGATTGCCTTGAACCAGCCATCCATGGTGCCGTAGAACACAACGTCGCCGGCGGTGACGAGCATACCGCTCCAGACGGGCAGATCCTCGTCGATCACCCAACGCGATTTGGCGGCCGCGGGATCCCACGCCGTCACGCGCCCCCGATGGCCGCCGGGCCCCGGCTTCAGCTTGATGATCGACCCGACGTAGGGCGTGCCGACGATGTAGCTTGTCTGGGTAGCCTCCTGGTCCTGGCAGATATTCTGGTGCGGGATGTACAGCAGCTGCGTACGCGGCGAATACGCGGAGGGCTGCCAATCCTTGCCGCCCGGAGCCCCCGGACAGATGTCGCGCACCACCCTGCCCGTGTGCTGCAGCTTGTCGGCGGCGTAGTGAAGCGAGCCGGTCTCGAGGTCCACGCCGGTGGAAGTATTGATGGAGACGAAAGGCGTTGCCGACAGCACCTCACCGGTCGAGCGGTCCATCACATAGACGTAGCCGTTGCGATCGGGATGGATGAGAACCTTGCGCGCCTTTCCATCGATGGGCAGGTCGACGAGGACGCTCTCGTTGACGGCGTCATAGTCGAATTCATCGTGCGGGCTCAGCTGGTAGAACCACCGGGCCTGTCCCGTCGACGCGTCGCGCGCGAAAAGTCCCGAGGTGAACTTGTTGTCGCCCGGGCGCTGCTCGGCGTTCCACGGCCCGGGATTGGACGTGCCGTAATAAACGAGATCGAGATCCGGATCGTAGGAGATCCAGCCCCACACCGTTCCGCCACCAATCTTCCACGCGTCGGAAGGCCACGTCTTGACACCGAGATCGGCGCCGCGGTCCTTCGCGTAGAAGGGTTTGTAGTCGGCGCCGATGAGTACATCGCGGTCGGGTCCCGTGCTGTACGCGCGCCACAGCTCCTTGCCCTTCCTTGCATCGAGGGCCGTCAGCCAGCCGCGCACGCCGTATTCGCCCCCGCTGTTGCCGATCAGGACGCGATCCTTGACGACAAGCGGCGCCATGGTTCGCGTTTCACCCGCCCGGATATCTCCCGACCGGTACCGCCAAAGCTCCTTGCCGTTCGCGGCGTCGAGCGCAATGGTCTGGTTGTCCAGCGTATTGAGAAATACCTTGCCATCGGCGTACGCAAGCCCGCGATTGACCACGTCGCAACAGGCGACGCCCTGCGCGAACGCCTCGGGCTTCGGCTCGAAGCGCCAGCGCAAGGGTGCACCCGGCTTCGAGAGATCGAGTGCGTAGACGACGTTGGGATAGGGCGTGACGATGTACATCGTGCCGCCCACCACGATCGGCGCCGCCTCGTGCCCGCGGACGACGCCCGTCGAAAACGTGAATGCGAGTTTCAGCGTCGCGACGTTGGCGGACGACATATCGTTCAGCGGCGAGAAGCGCGTGCTCGCGTAATCTCGTGCCGCCATGGGCCAGTCGCCGGCGTTGCTGGAGGGCGTGGTCGTCGCGCCCTGTGCGGGCTCGAGCGATCCGACGGCGAGCATCAGGCACAGCGCGGCGCGACCGAACGCGCGCCCCGTCGGCCGATTGGCTCGTTTGGTGGTCATGGTGCCTGCCGCGCCATTTTTGCCATCCGTCGCAGATCGTGGGCAATCATAAAACCGCCTCACGTCAGATAGATAGCGGCGCTTTGCTCATGATGTTGTAGGAGTAAACCTTACATGAAGGCTCTGCACGAACGAAGCAGTGGTAAGACCCCAAACCGCTGAAAGAACCACGGCGACAGTTCGGGCAGGAGACCGCCTGATGTGCCTAGGGTCTGCGCCAGGAAAGTTTCCGCCTCGCGGTATATCAGCTGGCAGATGCGGTGGCACAACTCGTATGCGCAGTGTCCCGGCCAATCTCCGGGGAGGAGCTCGGCACGGATTTGCCAGCGCCGTTCACCGCGGTGGCCGCCCGGACGAAGGCTGAATTCCCGGTTTGCCCGTCTGCTTTCGCAGATTGACCGCTGTCGTGGCGGCTGGTGGATGCTGCAACTGCGCCTTGGTCTTCTGCACGTCGGCTTCGATCGCCTGACACTCCGGTCCGCCGAACTTCTCGACGAGCGCATCGATGAAAACGCGCGTTCGCGCCGGCATCAGCCGCCGGCCGGGGAAGACCGCCCACGCGCTCACCGGAGGCAGATGCCAGTCGGGCAGCACCTGGACGAGCTCTCCGCGCTGCAGATACGGCAACGCGAATGGATCGGATACCAGCGTGATGCCGACCCCCTTCAATGCCATGCGCATCAGCAGTTCCGGCGAGTTCGCCGTAGCGCGACCCGGTGGGACGCCCTCCCACTGCTCGTCGCCGCGCTTCAGTGTCCAGGCGACCGCGTCCCCGGCTCGCGATAGCAGACGCAACGCGTCGTGTTCCATCAGCGCCTCGGGCTCCGGCGGTGTTCCACGCAACGCGACGTAGGCGGGGGCGGCGTAGAGACTGCTGGTGAAGGCTGCCAGGTGCCGGGCGGCGAGCGATGCGTCGTCCCGCAAATTCCCCATGCGGATCGCGACGTCGAAGTTCTCGCCGATGAGGTCGACGAATCGTGCGGAAAGGTCGACTTCCAGAGTGATCGCCGGATATTTGAGAACGAACTCGGCGAGCAGCGGCGCGAGCAGGAAATTACCCATATCGCCCGGCATGGTCACGCGCAGCCGCCCGCTCGGTTCGAGCTGCCGATTGTGAGCCAGTGAAGCCGCAGCCGCGACGTCCTCGACGACGTGCCGCGCGTGCTCGAGCACGGCGTGGCCGAAGTCGGTGAGCGTGATCTTGCGCGTGGTTCGCAGCAGGAGCCGCTCGCCCAGCTCCGCCTCGAGGGCCGCAACTCGTCTCGAGACGGTCGACTTCGGCAGGCTGAGGCGCTCCGCCGCGCGCGAAAAGCTGCCTTCGTCCACGACGCGCGCGAAAACAACCAGGTCATTGGGCTCAAGATCCATTGTGTTGCCTTTCAGCAGGTTGCCTGCCCAGGAAGGGTGGGCATTGTCCCGTCCATGGAACGATCATATCCATTCTGACGGCTTCCGTATCACCCCAGCAACAAATATATTGACTCGTCATCCACCCAATCTGATGGAGCGAGTCATGAACATACTGCAGATCAATTCCAGCGCCCGTCGCGACGCGTCGCATTCGACACGTCTCGCCTCCCGGCTCGTCGAACGCCTGCGCGAAGCCGCACCCGAGTCGACGCTCACCGTGCGCGATCTCAACGCCGTGCCGCACCCGGTTCTCGACGAAGTCGCGCTTGGCGCGCTGTTCACGCCGGCTGCTCAGCGCACGCCCGAGCAGGCTGCGCGGGTGGCACTCGATGACGCCCTGATCGCCGAGATCCAGGCGGCCGACATCGTGGTGCTGGGCGTACCGATGTACAACTTCGGCGTGCCCGCGCCGCTCAAGAACTGGATCGACGCGATTTCGCGTGCCGGCGTGACTTTCCGGTACACCGAGAAGGGCCCCGAAGGTTTGCTCGGAGGCAAGAAGGTCTACGTGGCGCTTACGCGCGGTGGGCAATACCGCAACACGCCTTCCGACACGCAGGTTCCGTATCTGAAAACCGTGTTTACGTTTCTCGGCATGACCGACGTTCAGTTCGTGTACGCGGAAGGCCTCGCCATGGGCCCCGACGCCGAGCGGAACGCACTCGCCTCGGCGCACGAGCAGATCGAGGAAGCGCTGGCGGCGTAGAGCTTCAGCTTACGAAAGACCCATCCATCGACGTTCTCCGGAGGACACCATGACCACCGCAGCAAGCCGCGCTTTCGAACGCGCGAACCCGTCCGCAACCTTCGATGCAGTCGTTCCATTCGTGGGGCGAGCCCTGTTGGCCGTGCTCTTTCTCACCGCGGTCGTCGGCAAGCTCCAGGCACCCGCCGGCACGATCGGATTCATCGCCTCCGTCGGGCTGCCGTCTCCGCGGCTCGCTTACGCTCTTGCCGTCCTGATCGAGCTCGTGGGCGGACTCGCACTGCTCGCCGGTTACCGGACGCGAATCGCCGCCGGAGCGCTGGCGATCTTCTCGCTGGCGACTGCGATCGGCTTCCACAGCAACTTCGCGGACATGGACCAGTTCATCCATTTCTTCAAAAACATCGCGATAACCGGCGGTCTGCTGCAAGTGGTTGCATTCGGAGCCGGGACGTTCAGCCTCGACGCCTATCGCCAGTCAAGGATACGAACGTCGTGAAGCGGCTATCCGCCTCAATGAAAGGCACCGGAACCGGCCATCTCTCCCCGCGATCGATGGAAACTGGCACAGTGTCGAGGTTGGCGACGCCGGTCAAAAGGAGAGGGCGAAGCGGTGTTCGAAGATCTCAACTACGAGGAACTGAAACGCCGGGCCAACTCGCGGTTGCCGGACCGGGTGGTCGCAGCGCTCGAGGCTCGCGGCAAGCGGCGATCGGTGGCCGTCGGCGAGATGCTCTACGGGGTCGACGACCGTCAGTACCCGTTCGTCTACGTGGTTTCCGCCACCCTGAAGGTGCGCGATCCGGACGGAATGGTGTTGGGGGTCCTCGAGCCTGGCCAGTTCACCGGTGAAGTGGGACTGCTGCTCGGCCAGACATCGTTCTCGGACTGCATCGTCGTCGAGGCGGGCGAGGTCGTGGTGGTCGCCCCGCTCGAGATCGCCGACCTGGTTCAAGTCGATCCGGAAGTCAGCGATATCCTGCTGCCAGCCTTTGCCGCGCGCCGCTTGATGCTGGTGGAACGCCAGCAAGGTACGCTGACCCTGGTGGGCCGCGAAGGCGCGCCCGCCCTCCAGAGGGTGGTCGAGTACGCCGAGCGCAGCCGCATCCCCTATCGCTGGCTGGACCCTGCCGACGAGCGCCAGAAGGAGGAGATCCGGGCATTCGCGCCCGAGGGTTCCGGTGTCACGGTGGTGGTGCGGGGTCGACACGTGCTCCATCAGCCTTCTGTCGCGGACGTGGCCCGCGCACTCGGACTCGAGCTCGCCGCCAGTGAGCGCGATCCGGTGGATCTGATCATCGCCGGGGCCGGCCCGGCGGGTCTTTCAGCAGCGGTGTACGGCGCCTCGGAAGGGCTGCAGACCATCCTGTTCGACGATGTGGCAATCGGCGGCCAGTCGGCGGCGTCTTCCCGCATCGAGAACTTCCTCGGATTTCCAACCGGCGTCTCGGGCGCCGACCTCGCGTTCCGGGCCGAGCTGCAGGCCATCAAATTCGGCGCGCGGGTGGCCGTGCCCCGCCGCGCGCAGAAGCTTCAGTCCAGCGCGACCGCCGGGCTCTACGAAGTCACTCTGGATGACGGCACGCTTCTGCTGGGGCGCGCGGTAGTGATCGCGACCGGAGCGCGCTATCGCAAGCTCGGCGTACCCGAGGAGGACCGATTCCAGGGCGCGGGTCTTTATTACGCGGCCACGGAGCTCGAGGCGCGAACCTCCAAGGGACAGGAGGTCGTCGTCGTGGGCGGCGGCAATTCCGCCGGCCAGGCCGCGATGTTCCTGGCTACTCGCGCGTCCTGTGTGCGCCTCGTCTACCGCGGCCGCGACCTGTCGGAAAGCATGTCGCAATATCTGGTCGAGCGCCTGCGTCGCGCCGCCAACGTGACGATCGAAACGCGTTCGCAGGTAGTGGAGCTCTCCGGCGACGACCGATTACGCACCGTCAAGATCCGTGACGGCGACGGACGCGTGACGAAGACATCCGTCGGCGGGCTCTTCATCATGATCGGTGCCGACCCGTGCACCGGATGGCTCAAGGACGCCTTGCGGCTGGACGACCGTGGTTTTGTCCTCACAGGAAACGACGTCGACGCCGTGACATCGCGCACGCCGTTCGAGACCAGCTTGCCCGGAGTCTTCGCCGTCGGTGACGTCCGGTCGGGGTCCGTGAAAAGGGTCGCCTCGGCCGTCGGAGAGGGATCGGTCGTCGTTCAGGCGGTTCACGCCCGGCTCGCCGCGCTGCGACAGGCCGAAGCGCGCCAGTCGGTCACGCTCTGATCGGCCCTCGCTCGGCGCAGCCTCCTCGTTTCGGACCGATGGGTCCAGGCGCGGAAAGTTATTTGCGCTTTCGGTCGCGCGGCTCGGAAGCAGCTGAAGCGAGATCGGTGCGTCTCTTGGTCAAGATTTCGAGCTGTGCTTCCTGCTCGGCGATGCGTTGCGAAACCCGCTCGTCGTCTGCGCCGCCCGAGTAACCAGCGGCCTGCTCGACCAGCTGGCGAAGGTTTTCGCGCACCGTCGCAATGCGTTCATCGATTTCCTCGATGCTCCCCGGAATGTCGGGCATGGCTCAACCTTATCTGACAGGGCTTTCTCGGTGCCGTGAATCGGCGAATGTGATCCGGCCGCTGGTCATTGCCTCGGAGCGCGCCTGATCCAGCGCTCGAATTCTACGCCGAGGTCGGTATGGAATTGCAACATTTCCCAGCTTCCAGGATCGTGAACTCGGCGCACTCGACGAGACCATCATTCGCGAAGGACAAGACAGTCCTCGGGTGCGACATGCCAGGTGACCGGGCGCCCCTCGGCGAGATCGGCCTGCGGCCGTGTGACCGCGCAGATCTCGAGCGGCCCCGAGGATACGAAGATCTGGGCCGTCACGCCGCCGAACAGCACGCGCGTCACCGTGCCGGCCGTCCCGCCGGCGTGTTTGCGAACGTCGACGTTGCTCGGGTGGAATGCAATCGCGGCCTTGCCCGGCCGGCCGTCGCCCCAGGGATCGCGCGCGCGCAGTACGGTGTCGTCGGCGAGACGCGCTTCGACCAGGCCGTCGGTCGCGGGCGTGATTTCGGCCTCGAAGATGTTGCGCATGCCCAGAAAGCTTGCAACAAAGCGAGTTCGCGGCGCGCCCTGGATGTCGGCGGGGCTCCCCTGCTGCTCGATCCTTCCCGCCCGCATGACCACGATCGAGTCGGAGAGCGAAAAGGCCTCCTCCTGGTCGTGCGTGACATAGATCGCCGTGAAGCCGAGCCGCCGTCGCAAGTCCGAAAGCTCGCTGCGCATCTGGACGCGCAGTTGCGCATCGAGATTGGACAGCGGCTCATCGAGCAGCACGACCTTGCTCTCGAACGCGACGGCACGCGCGAGCGCCACGCGCTGTTGCTGGCCGCCGGAGAGCCGCGTCGCCGGACGGTCACCGAACCCCGCAAGATCGACCAGCGCAAGAGCCCGTTCCACCGCCGTTCGCGACGCTTCGCGCGAGACGCCGCGCACCCGGAACGGGAATGCGACATTGTCGAACACCGACATGTGCGGCCAGATCGCGTACGACTGGAACACCATGGAAAGCCCGCGATCCTCGGGCGGCGCCTCGACGCCGGCGGCGCCGTCGTAGACGTGCACGCCGTCGATCGCGATGCGGCCCGATCGCGGACTTTCCAGGCCGGCGATCGCCCGCAACGTCGTCGTCTTGCCGCAACCCGAGGGTCCGAGTAGCGTCAGATGCTCGCCCACGCCGACCGTGAAGGACACGCCGTCGACGGCGGTGACACCGCCGTAGCCGACCACCAGCTCCTCGACCGATACGGCGGCACGCACCTCGCTCATGCGGCCACCGCGCGCTGGCGCGTACGCAGCACGAGCGTGAGGGCAACAAAGGTGATGGCGAGCTGCAGCACGCTGAGCGCGGCGAGCGCGTTGACGTTGCCAGCCTCCCACAGGTCGAAGACCGCAACCGACATCACGGTCGTGCGGCTCGTATAGAGCAGGATCGAGGCGCTGACCTCCTGGATGGCGAGGATGAACAGCAGCGTCCAGGCGGCGGCTAGCGTCGGACGCGTCAGCGGAAGCACGACCAGCCACAGCGTCTTGAACAAGCCGGCGCCCGACACGCGCGCGGCGTCCTCGAGCTCCGGGTGGAGCTGGCGCAGCGCGCCGGAGGCGGCGCGCACGCCGAAGGGCAGGTAGTGCGTCACATAGGCGAGGAGCAGGATGAAAATCGTGCCGTAGATCGGAAGCCACGAGACCCCGACGTAGGTCCACAGCAGTCCGAGCGCGAGAACGATCGAAGGCAGTGCGAGCGGGATCATGCTGACCTGATCGAGGAAGCCGCGCGCGCGGCTCTGCGTGCGCACGAGCACCCAGCCGATGCCGAGCCCGAGGCCACAGACCAGGGTCGCGGTCGCGATGCCGAGCAGCAGGCTGTTCTGCGCTGCCAAATAGGTTTTGGGATAGGTGAAGAGCACGTAGCGGAAATGGCGCAGGTCGAACGCCATCAGCTTCGGGTCGACGGTGATGAAGTTCACCAGCGAGGCCCAGAGCAAGGTTGCGACCGGCAAGATCACGGCGGCCGCCACGTAGACCCAGGCGACAGCCGCGAGCGAATACCGCGCGCGGCCCACCAGGACGAGGCGCGGCCTGAAGGCTTTGCCGGTCACGGTCACGAAGGAGCGGCGCTGAAGCACGGCGGCCTGGAGCCAGACGAGGAGCGCCGTCACGGCGAGCAGCAAGAGGCCCCACGCCGCGGCCTGGCCGAAGCGCGGCGGGTAGTTGTTGATCAGCCGATAGATTTCCGTTCCCGCCACGTAGAAGCCGCTCGGCATGCCGAGCACGGCCGGAACGCTGAACAGGCCCATCGCCTGCACGAACACCAGCATGGCGCTGCCGAGAGCAGCGGGCAGTACGAGAGGCAGCGTCACGCGCGCAAACGCGTGCGCCGCAGAGGCGCCATGTACGCGGGCGGAATCCTCGAGCGCAGGATCCATCGCGCGCAACGCGCCGGAGACGAGCAGGAACGGCAAGGGGACGTAGGCGAGTGCCGCGACGAACACGACGCCGGCGGCGCCATGCAGGTTGACCAGCTGGTCGATGCCCAAAAGCTCCCGGCCGACAACGTTGAGAAGTCCGCCGCGCGGCGAGCCGAGCCAGGACCAGGCGATCGCAGTGAGCAGCGGCGTGATGTAGAGCGGCAGGATCACGCATTGCTCGAGCAGGCCGCGCCCGGGCGTGTCGATGCGTACGAGTATGAGTGCGAGCGCGCCGCCGATCAGCACGGCCAGAGCCGTGGTGCCGAAGCCGACCAGGAGCGTGTTGCCGATCACGCGCGCCGAGGAGACGACGTTCACGAGCGAGCGCAGACTGAGGCCGCCTGTCTCGTGAGTCGCTCCGAGCACGACCGCGAACACGGGTGCCAGCACCAGCGCGGTAACGACGACGCAGAGGCCCGCCGTGAGCGCGGTTTCGGCCGGGAGGCGGATGCGTTGTGTCGCCGCCATCAGCCGTCGCCCAGCCTACGACTTGAAATACTTCTCGAAGGTCTCGGGAAAATTCTGCGCCGCTTTCTCATAATCGGCGAGATCGGTCGGGAGCAGCGGCTTGGTTTCGCTAAGCGGCAGCTGGCCGGCCGGTGTGCGCACGCCCCTGCGCATCGAGTACGCCCCGAAGATATCGATCGCAATGAGGTTCTGGCCTTCCTCCGACAGCATGTAGTCGACGAACAGGCGCGCGGCATTCGGATGCGGCGCGTCCTTGAAGATCGCAGCCGGCGCGACGGCGACCGGCATGCCTTCGCTCGGATAGATGGCGACGATGCCTGCCTTCACGGCATCGGCCTCGAAGGCACGGAAGTGGTCGACGGTGGCGCCAACCAGCGCCTCGCCGCGCACCAGCATGTCGATCAGCTGCGCGCTGGTCGCGACGATCACCGGCTCCTGCGCACCCCACTTGCGCATGAAATCGGCGCCGAGTTGCTTTTCGAGGATGTACATCTGGTTGAAGGCGGTGCCGGCGGCCGAATCCTGGATGATCAGCTTGCGGCCCTTGAACTCGGGCCTCAGCAGGTCCATCCAGGCCTTCGGCGCCTTGGCGGGCGCGAGCACATTCTTGTTGTAGGCCATGATGACGCCGACGATGCGCGCGATCGCCCACTGACCGGTCGCCGCATCCGGTGGATAGGCCGCAAGCTCGGGCGAGCGGTAGCCGAGCAATTGGCCCTTGCGCGCCATGGCCAGGTACGGAGCGAGACTCGCGACATGCAGCACGTCGAAAGTAAGGGCCCGCGCCTGCATCTCGGCATCGACGCGCGCGAGCACGCGACCGGTCGGTGCGGAGTAGAGCCCGTGGGTCGCGTCGATGCCCGGATACTTCGCCATGAATGCCTGCAGGAAGCGCGGAAAGCCCGCGGCCGACACGGAGGTCGCGAGCGCGACGCTTCCTTCCTTGCGGGCGGACTCCACGAGGTTCGCACGCTCCTGCGCGAAGAGCGGAGCCGGAAGGGCGAGCGCGAGGACAGCTTGCAGCAGACGTCGTCGGTCAAGCATAGGTCGCTCCCGATGTACCGGTAGTCTCGAAGAACCATTGTGCGGTCGCCGCCAGGGCCCGATCCTCACCGAGGCGGCCAAGAAGCTGCAGGCCGAGCGGCAGACCGTCCGCCCAGTTGATCGGCACCGACAAGGCCGGCACGTGCAAGGCGGTGAAGAACCGGCTCATGATGGCATCGCCGGTAGTCTCGCGCGACGGCGCCGGGCCCGTTGCTGCCGGTGTCAGCACCGCATCATAGCCGCCGGCGAGCACATCGAAAGCGGCCTGGTGCTGATCGCGCCGCCGGCGCGCCGCCGCGTAGGCCGCGACACCCGCCGCGGCGTAGGGTGCAAGCAGCGCCTCGAGCTGCGGCACCAGGCGCGCCGGCCCGGGTACGCGCAGGATGCGGGCGGCCTCCCAGTAGCAGAGCTCTTGTTGCAGGCCCGTAAAATCCTCCGTCGCGAACGGCAGATCCAGCGTGTCGACCGCGATCCCGTCGCGCGCGAGCGAGGCCGCAAGCGCCGACATCAGCGCTCCACACTCGTGCGCCACAGGGAGGTTGAGTATCAGGACGCGGCGTGGCGCACGCGCCGCAACAATCTCGGGCGACCGCATCAGCATGGCGCTGGTCAGATACCAGGCATCGCGCGGCGA
>DATASG010000037.1:0-3211 GCA_036269295.1 Vicinamibacterales bacterium
GAGATGCGGTTGTCCCCCTGCGCCAGGACGACGTTGCCGGTCGCGAGCGCCCTGTTCTCCTCCGTGTAGCTCATCACGTCGTCGGCGTAGATCTTGGTGTCGCTGCCGGGGCGGTCCATCTCGACGTGGCCGATGAAGTGCCAGTCTTTCTGGTTGTTGGATCCTTCACGGCTGTCGCTGACCGTGGTCTGGGCGACCGACTTGCCCGGCGGTGGCGCTTGCGCATATGCCGAAGCCGTCCACAACCCGCACGACAGAAAGGTACATAGTCGGAAAAATTTCAGCATCCGGACACGCACGCTGCGCTGGCTCTCGAAGGGTATCACGAGCCGCCGGCCCGCTTCATGACGTCGCCGAGCAGGAAGATCGATCCGGCGACCACGATTCGCGGCGACGAGCGCCACGCCGCATCGAGCGCCGCGTCGAGCGCCGGCTCGATCGCGATCGGCAGCGCCGGCGCGATCGCGCGTGCTTGTTGAGCCAGGACTGCCGGATCGGCCGACCGCGCGTTCGATGCACGAGTGACGATCAGGCATCCGACGGCCGGCAGCAGCGCGGTGAAGATCCCGGCGGCGTCCTTGTCCCGCATTGCCGCAAGCACCAGCGGCCGCGGATCGCCGCCCTGCGCCCTCAGGTAGGACGCCAGCGAGACGGCCCCGGCCGGGTTGTGCGCGGCGTCGAGCAGCAGCTCCCGGCCGTCGGGCAGCCGTCGCACTTCGAGCCGGCCGGGCCATTGAGGATCCGCGAATCCGGCCGTGATCGCGCCACCGGGCACGGCGACGCCGCGCGCGTCGAGCAGCTGGAGCACGTGCATCGCGACGGCGGCATTCCCCCGCTGGTGCTCGCCGGCGAGGCCGAGCGTCATGCCATCCACGTCGGCCGGGGTCGCGCGGATCACGGTCGCGCCGCGGCGCCCGGCGACCTCTGAGATGGCCGCTGCCGCCGACGGCGCCATCGGACCCACGACCACCGGCACGCCCGCCTTGATGATGCCGGCTTTCTCGATTGCGATCTCGCGCAGGGTCGTTCCCAGGTAGAGCTGATGATCGAAATCGATCGACGTGATCGCCGTGGCAAGCAGTGCGGGCGGCGCCACGACGTTGGTGGCGTCGAGCCGTCCTCCGAGCCCGACCTCGAGCACCGCCACTTCCACGCCGGCGCGGCGGAACAGCTCGAAGGCCGTGGCGGTGGCGACTTCGAAGAAGGTCGGCTGGACGTCGAGCCCGCCGTCGCGCCGCAAACCGTCGATCGCCGTCCGCACGTCGTTGACGGCGGCCGCCAGTGCTTCATCGGTCACCGGATGGCCGTCGACGACGAAGCGCTCCGAGAGGTCGACGAGGTGAGGCGAGGTGTAGCGCGCCGAACGGTGGCCGGCGGCACGCAGTGACGCGTCGACCATTGCCGTGACCGAGCCTTTGCCGTTGGTGCCGGCGATGTGCACGACGCTGAAAGCACGCTCAGGATGGCCGAGCCGCGCGACCAGGGTGGAGATGTTGTCGAGGCCGAACTTGATCCCGAACTGTTCAAGCGCGAACAACCACGTCAGCGGATCTTGCAAAGCTTGATGGCTGATGGCTATGGATTGATGGTTGATGGTTCCGTGACCGGCCCGGACGCGCCGACCGCCGACGGCTGGCTGCCGCTTGCCGACTGACCATCGCCTGCCGACTGACCAACGACTGACGACTGACGACTGACGACTGGTGTTTGTCCGCTGCCCATGAAGCGGAGCGCGTTGGCGATCGCCGCCTTCATTTCGCGCCGATCGACGACCAGGTCGAGCATCCCTTTTTCGAGGAGGAACTCGCTGCGCTGAAAGCCCTCGGGCAGCTTCTGACGGATGGTCTGTTCGATGACCCGGGGACCGGCGAAGCCGATCAGCGCCTTCGGCTCGGCGATATTCAGGTCGCCGAGCATCGCGAAGCTGGCGGTGACGCCGCCGGTGGTCGGGTCGGTGAGCACCGAGATGAACGGCAGTTTCTGCCGATCCAGCCGCGCCAGCGCGCCGCAGATCTTGGCCATCTGCATCAGCGACAGCGCGCCCTCCATCATCCGGGCGCCGCCGGAGCAGCAGACGATGATCACCGGCTTGCGTTCGGCCATGGCGCGCTCGATGCCGCGCGCGATCTTCTCGCCGACCACGACGCCCATGCTGCCGCCGATGAAGCCGTACTCCATCGACGCGATCACCGTCGGCACGCCGTTGACGGCGCCGGTCGCGACGATCACCGCGTCCTTCATCCCGGTGCTGGCGATCGAGGCCTTCAGGCGAGACTTATACGGCTTGGTGTCGGTGAAGTTGAGCGGATCGGTCGAGACCAGATCCTTGTCGAACTCGGTCCACTCGCCGTCGAAGAGCGTCCGCAGCCGCTCGGCGGCGTTGATGCGGAAGTGGTGCGCGCATTTCGGGCAGACGTTCAGGTTGGCGGCGAGATCCTTGTTGTAGATCACCTGCGAGCAGCCGGGACATTTGACCCACAGGCCCTCCGGTACCCGGCTCGCCTTTTCCTTGCCCGGGGTCGCGATCGGCTTGCGCGTCTTCTTGAACCACGCCATGGGGGACAGTTTACAGGGACTGGGGACTAGAGATTGTGGATTGCAGGACCGGGGAGTGGGGACCACAATCCCAGCCCCCAGCCTCCAGCCCTGGCCCCTATTTGGTTCTGGGTACGTAGTAGCGCGTTCCCGGTCCCATGCCGCGGATCTGCTTGATTAGATCGTCGAGCGCCTCGTCGCTGGCGTCGGCGTCGAACTGCGAGGTCTCGACCACCAGCAGCGGCGCGGCGTTGTAGTGGAAGAAGAAATGGGTGTAGGCCTCGTTCAGCTCGCGCAAGTACTCGTCATCGGGTTGGAACGCGACGGCTTCGGCGTCCATGCGGCGGCTGTGGACACGGCGCAGCAGCACGTCGGTGGGCGCCTGCAGGTAGATGACCAGGTCCGGTGGCGGCACGTCGCGCACCAGCAGCTCGTAGAGGCGCTGGTAGATGAACAGCTCGTTGTCGTCGAGGTTCAGGTAGGCGAAGATCTTGTCATTGTCGAAGACGTAGTCGCAGATCGTCGTCTGGCTGAACAGATCCGCCTGGCGCAGCGTCGTCTGCTGGCGATGGCGGTTGAGGAGATAGAAGAGCTGCGCCTGCAGCGCCGCGCCGGGACGATCGGCGTAGAAGTCGGCGAGGAACGGGTTCTCCATTTCCTCCAGCACGACCGTGGC
>DATASG010000038.1:0-6662 GCA_036269295.1 Vicinamibacterales bacterium
ACTCTGGTCGCGCGCCGCGACGGCGATCGCGTTGGTCAGGCTGCTCGCCTGCCGTCCGACGCTCGCCAGCTCCTGCGACGGGCGGGCGACGATACGCCCGGACACTTGTTCGCGGACGCGATCGTCGAACGCGATCAGCACGAGCAGCAGGATCGCGACGCTCCCTACCGACATCAGAGCCTCGCGATATACGGGTCGCATACCCGCGTCGATCGCAATTGCCGTTCCGTTGCCCTACCCCTCAGGAATCAGGCCTATTTCGGCTTTTGTCCCTCCGATTGCCCCTGACCGCCTGGACCTTCACACGGAATCGGTCGCGTCGTTACGAATGTGCAGAACCATTTTTTGGAGTGGAGCCTGCGATCGCCGCCTCGAGCGACCTGTGCGATCGCGGCTAACCACCACACCGGTCGGTGGTTTGCGCGCGATCCGCGGGTACCGCACGCCGGCGTGGCATACGCGTTGCGTTTTCACCCTCTGTCACGCGGTCGCAAGGGCTTCTCGCGACCGAAATTCGCACTCTCGACTGTGCGCGTCAGTCAACGCGCTGGAGGAACGGACAATGAAATTCATCGCTGGTCTCAAGAAGTTCGCGCTCGCCGACGAAGGACAGGACCTGCTCGAGTACGCGCTGCTCGTCGCGCTGATCGCGCTCGTCTCGGTCGGCGTCATCACCACCGCCGGCACCAACGTGCAGGGGATCTTCACCAGGATCGGCAACGCCCTGGCGGCGCCGGCGGCATAGCCGAATCGGCGGATCTGGATCCAGATCCGGGAGCGGAGCCGTGCTCCGCTCCCGCGATCGAAAAGGACATCTCATGGTTCAGCTGATGGCGATGGCCGGACGGTTGGTCGACGACGAGACCGGCCAGGATCTGATCGAGTACGGACTGCTCGCGGCCTTGATCGCCATCGTCGTCATGGTCAGCGTCGGCGCGCTCGGCAACACCATCTTCAACGTGTTTTGGAACCAAATTGGCCAAGCTATCTGATGTTTTCGCGATCGCAACCATCATCGCCGGCACCGGCATCGGCGCCGCGATCGATCTGCGGACGCGACGCGTCCCCAACCCGCTGACCATGGGGCTCGCCGTCATCGGCGTGCTCTATGCCGCGGTTGGCATCGGCGGCGTCTCGATTCTGGCTTCGCTCGAGGGTCTCGCGCTGGGCCTGGCGCTGATGCTGCCGGGACATCTCGTCGGCGCGACCGGCGCCGGCGACGTCAAGCTGTTCGCGGCGGCCGGCGCGTTCGTTGGCCCCGCCCACATCCTGACCGCATTCATTTACACCGCGCGTGCCGGTGGCGCCATCGCCATCCTGATCTCGCTCTGGCGGCGGCGTCTGCGGCAGACCGTCGGCGACACGGCGCTCCTGATCGCCACGCGTGGGATGCACGCGCCTGCGATCGAGAGCCCGCTCCAGAACAACCGGTTCGCGTATGCCCCGGCCATCGCTGTCGGCACCATGCTGGTGGCGCTGGGATTCTGATCAATCGCGTCAACGAGGAACCTGATTTATGGCTCGCATGCGTGTGTTCATGGTGTTCGTGCTGGCGATGACGGCGGGAGGCGCGCTGGCCTTCGGCACGTACAACTACATGCAGCATCTGCCGGCAAAGACCGCATCGATCCCGACCCGCCCGGTGATCGTCGCCGCCGCCGACCTCGACATCGGCGCCGAACTCCGGCGTGAGGACATCCGGATCATCGACTGGCCGGCCAACGGCGTGCCCGCCAACTCGATCAGCGATCCCAAAGACGTGATCGGCCGCGGTCTCATCCTGCCGGTGATTGAGAACGAACCGTTCCTGCCCATGAAGCTGGCGTCGAAGGACGCCGGGGCCGGACTGCCGCCGGTGATTCCGCCAGGTCTGCGCGCGGTCTCAGTCCGGGTCAACGAGGTGATCGGCGTCGCCGGCTACGTCCTTCCCGGCACCCGGGTCGACGTCGTCGCCACGGTGAGCCCGACCGGCAACGGCCCCGACATGACGTCGAAGGTGATCCTCACCAACGTTCAGGTGCTCGCGGCCGGCACCAAGATCGATCGCGAAACCGACAAGAACAAGCCGATGCCGGTCAGCGTCGTGACGCTCCTGGTCAACCCCGAGGAGGCCGAGCGCCTGACCCTCGCCAGCACCGAAGGCAAGATCCAGCTCGCGCTCCGAAACCCGCTCGACAAGACCATCCCGACCACTCCCGGCGTGCGCCCCTCGGCGCTGTTCGGCTACGGCGCCGCGACGCGGACGGCGGTGGCCCGCACCCGCGTCGTGGCGACCGGCCCCTCGATCGTCGTCCCTGCCGTGCCTGCCGAACCGGTTCTGCCGACGGTCGAGATCATTCGCGGTGACAAACGTGCGCACGAAGTCGTGCGCCAGGAGCAGTGAGCATGCGCAAATTCGTTCTTATCCTCCTGATCGCCATCGCGGCGCCCCGTCTCGTCTACGCCGACGACGCCGCCGCCGTGAAACTGCTCGTCGGCCGCTCGACCATCGTCGACGTCGGCAGCGCCATCTCGCGCGTCTCGCTGACCAGCGCCGACATCGCCGACGCCGTCGTCACCTCGGCCAACCAGCTGCTCGTGAACGGCAAGATGCCGGGCACGATCTCGATGTACGTGTGGGAGCGGTCCGGCGGCCTGCGCCGCTACGAGATCGTCGTGCAGCGCGACTTGGCGCTGCTCAACGATCAGTTCAAGCGTCTCTTCCCCGGAGAGGCGATTGAGGCGCAGAGCAGCGGCAAGGGCATCGTCCTCTCCGGCCTGGTCTCGAACAAGGAGATCTTCGACAAGGCCTTCACCGTCGCCGGCGGCTACGTCGAGAAGGCCGACGAGGTTGTCAACATGGTGAAGATCCAGGAGAGCACCGCCAGCAACCAGGTGCTGCTGCGGGTGCGCTTCGCCGAAGTGAGCCGCAGCGCGATTACCAACCTGTGGGCGTCGTTGTTCACCGGCGCCACCGGCTACAAGGACGTGCTCGCGCGCTCGACCACGACCACCACCGCTCCGACCTTCGACAGCTCCGATCCGAACAATCCCAAGCTGGTCTTCAGCGATTTCCTCAACCTGTTCCTGTTCGACGCCAAGCACCAGCTCGGCACCGTGATCCAGGCGCTGCAGACCAGAGGGCAGTTCCAGAGCCTGGCCGAGCCCAACCTGGTCGCCGAGAGCGGCAAGGAAGCCAGCTTCCTCGCCGGCGGCGAGTTCCCGGTGCCGATCGCGCAGGGATCGGGCGCCAGCATCGCCATTTCGGTGGCCTATAAGGAATTCGGCGTGCGGCTGAACTTCACGCCGGTGATTCACGGCGACCGCGTGCACCTGAAGGTGCGCCCCGAGGTCAGCACCCTCGACTTCGCCAACGGCGTGCTCCTGAACGGATTCCGTATCCCGGCCTTGAGCACCCGCCGCACCGAGACCGAGGTCGATCTGCTCGATGGCCAGACCTTCGCGATTGCCGGGCTGATCAACAACTCGATGAACAACACGCTGCAGAAGATTCCGGGCATCGGCGACATCCCGATCCTCGGGCTGCTGTTCAAGAGCAAGGCCGCCAACAAGGAGCAAACCGAGCTGGTGGTGATGATCACGCCGCAGATTCTCCCGCGGACGTCCTCCGGCGTCACCTCGACGTTGCCGGGCACGCCGGAGCCGTTCCTGGCGCCGATTCCGGCGAAGAAGCTGGTCGAGCCGCTGCCACCGGCCTTCACCCCGGCGCGGTCGGGTCTCCCGGGAACCGGAGCGATGCGGCCGAGCGACGGGATGCCGGGTTCACCCGCGCCCGCCACGGCGCCGCTTGCCCAGACGATGCAGAAGGCCGACGGCGCGCAGAAAGCGGACGAAGCCGCCAAGCCGCTGAGCGCCAAGGACCAGAAAAAGCAGGACGAGGCGGACCGCAAGAAAGCGAAGGCTGACCAGGAGGCGCAGGCCAAGGCCGCGCGCGATCAGGCCAAGAAGGATGCGGACGCGGCCAAGGTCGCCGCGGAGCAGGCCAAGCGCCAGGCGAAGATCGACGCCGAAGCGGCGAAGGCCGCCGCTGACAAGGCGAAGCGCCAGGCCGAAGCCGACAAGCGGACGCAGAAGTAGGCCGGGACCATGGCACAACTGGTAGGCCTCATCGTTTCGGAAGACGACGCGTTCAAGAAGCACTTCGGGCGCTTGCTGCGCGCCGGGGCGATTCCGATCAGCGTGCTCGACGAGCGCGCTATCCGCGACACCACCCCGCCCGACCTCGTGATCGTCGACACGCGTGGAGACGCCTCCTCGTCGATGTCGAGCATCGAGCGGCTGCGGGCGAGCGCCGCCGGCGCCGGCATCTTCGCCGTCGCCACCGCGGCCGATCCCGATCTGATCCTGCAGTCGATGCGCGCCGGCGCCAACGAGTTCTTCACCTGGCCGCCCGAGGAGGAGTCCTTCCACGGCGCCGTGCGGCGGACCGCGGCACGGCGAGAGACCGCGCAGGGCGCCAGGGCTTCGGCGACGACGCTGGTGTTCTTCGGCGCCAAGGGCGGCGCCGGCACGACCACGGTATCGGTGAACTGCGGCGTCGAGCTGGCGCGGCTGAGCAAGAAATCGACGGTGATCGTCGATCTTAAACCGGGCCTGGGCGAAGTCGCCCTCTTCCTCGGCATGCGGCCGCGCTACAGCCTGCTCGACGCCATCGACAACCTGCACCGCCTCGATCGCGAGTTTTTGCGCGAGCTGGTGGTGAAGCACAAGTCCGGGCTCGAGATCCTCGGCGGCTCCGATCAGTTCGATCGGCCCGGCGCCGCTGATGGCGGCGCCATCGAGGAGCTGTTCCGGCTGCTCGCGCGCCAGTACGAGTACATCCTGGTCGACTGCGGCAGCCAGATCAATTCGTGCACCGTGGCGGCGCTCTACACCGCCGACACGATCTTCCTGGTCGCCAACCCGGACGTGCCCTCGATCCGCAACTCGCAGCGGCTGCTTGACCGCGTGCGTCAGCTCGGGGCGTGCGGCGAGCGGGTGCGGGTGCTGCTCAACCGCGCCCAGGAGCCGTATCCGATCCCACCCAAGCAGATCGAGGGCGCGCTCGGCCACCCGATCCACCACAGCTTTCCGAGCGACTACAAGACGGTGTCGACGGCCCTCAACTCCGGGGTGCCGCTCGCGCTCACCGGCAACTCCGACATCGCGACGCAGTTCGATCACTTCACGCGGCAGATTCTCGAGCCCGACGCCGTGGCGCCGGTGCCGCAGCCCGCGCGGCGCAAACTGCCCGGCCTCGATCGCCTGACGGCCGGCATCGCTTCGGTCTGGTAACCATCCATGAACAGTGTCGCGCCTTTGCCGTTGCCTACGCTCAGGATGCAGCCGCCGTCGCCCCGTCCAGGCTATTTGGAGCTGAAAGCCGGCGTTCACAAGAAGCTGCTCAACCGGCTGAACCTCGAAGCGCTGGCCTCTTCGGATCGCGCCCGCGCCGAGAGCGAGATTCGGACCCTGCTCGGTGAGCTGCTCGCCGAAGAGGGCACCCCGCTCAGCCTCGGCGAGCGTGAGACGCTCTTCGTCGAGCTGCTGGACGATGTGTTCGGCCTCGGGCCGCTGGAACCGCTGCTGCGCGACCCGTCGATCAGCGACATTCTGGTCAACACCTACAAGAACGTGTTCGTCGAGCGCGGCGGCCAGCTGGAGAAGGTGGCTGCGAACTTTCAGGACGACCGGCACCTGATGCGCGTCATCGACCGCATCGTCAGCGCCGTCGGCCGGCGCGTCGACGACAGCTCGCCCATGGTCGACGCGCGCCTGCCCGACGGCTCGCGCGTCAACGCCATCATCCCGCCGCTGGCGGTGGACGGTCCGCTGCTGTCGATTCGCCGTTTTCCCGCAGAGCGGCTCCGCGCCGAGGATCTGGTGACACTGCGCGCCCTCACCAAGCCGATGCTCGAGTTCCTGTCGCACTGTGTCAAGGCCCGGCTCAACGCCCTGATCAGCGGTGGCACCGGCGCCGGTAAGACGACGCTGCTCAACGTGCTGTCCAGCTTCATCTCCGAGCGCGAGCGCATCGTCACCATCGAGGACGCCGCCGAGCTCCAGCTGCACCAGGAGCACGTCGTCCGGCTCGAAACCCGGCCGCCCAACGTCGAAGGCAAAGGCGCCATCCGCCAGCGCCAGCTGATGGTCAACGCCCTGCGCATGCGCCCCGATCGCATCGTCGTCGGCGAGGTGCGCAGCGAAGAAGCGCTCGACATGCTGCAGGCGATGAACACCGGCCACGACGGATCGCTGACCACCGTCCACGCCAACACGCCGCGCGACGCCCTGACCCGAATCGAAACCATGATCGCGATGGGTGCGACCAACCTGCCGGACCGCGCCATGCGGCAGCAGATCTCGTCGGCGATTCAGCTGGTGGTGCAGCAGACGCGCCTCAGCGACGGCTCGCGCAAGATCACCAGCATCTCGGAGATCACCGGCATGGAAGGCGACGTGATCACGATGCAGGAGATCTTCCTGTTCGAGAAGATGGGCATCACGCAGGACGGGAAAGTGATCGGCCGGTTCCGCGCCACCGGCGTGCGCCCGAAGTGCTGCGAGCGGTTGAAGGCGTCGGGGATCCATCTGCCGGCCGACATGTTCGAAGGCGTCACGGAGGTGCGGTGATGCTGCTGCCGCTGCTGGTCTTCGCGGTCGTCGCCGGATCGATCATCGGC
>DATASG010000039.1:0-13555 GCA_036269295.1 Vicinamibacterales bacterium
GAAGAACCTGCGGACGCTGCTGAAGTACGCCGCCGCCGACAACGACCGCACGATGCTGTTCGGAGCGGAGCTACACGTCGATCTCGCTCGGTAAGAACAGCGGGCTGGCATCGCCCGTGTGTCGCATGTGCCAGCCTCGGCGGTCGCGCGCGGCTCGCTGGATGACGTGGCTCGGCGGATGGTGTAGCTCGGTGGATGCCCGCCTTCACGAAACGACTAACGACGAACGACTATCGCGACCCCCCAGGGCCGATTGCCGGCCGGGATCATTTTCACCACCTGCTTCGCCGCGAGATCGACCAGCGAGACGTCGTTCGAGGGCCCGTTCGCGGTGTAGGCCATCTTGCCGCCGGGCAGCAGCGCCAGGCCCCACGGCCGTTGCCCGACCTCGAGCGACCCGGTCTGCGCGTTCTTCGCGGGATCGATGAAGAAGAGGTGCCCGAACGAGCCGGCCGTCGCGTAGACGGTCGATCCGTCCGGGCTCACCTGGATGCCCATCGGCCGCGGCTTCGGCGTGTTGCCCTGCCCCACCAGCGTGATCAGCCGTAGAAATCTCTGCGCCCTGGCGTCGAACACCGCGATCGCGCCCTGGTTTTCCAGCGACACATAGCCGCGCGAGCCGTCGGGCAGGAAGCCGATCGACCGCGGCCGCGGCCCGACCGGAATCCGCCTGAGTAGTTTGTTCGTCTGCGTGTCGATCGCGAACACCGCCCCGTCGCCTTCGCTCGTGACGTAGACGACCTTGCCGTCCGGCCGGATCGTGACCCCTTCCGGCTCTTCGCCCACCTTCACCGCGGCAATGACCTTCCCCGACGGGACGTCGACGACGCTGAGGGTGGCGGTGTCTTCGTTGGCGACGTACATCCGCGTGCCGTCGGCGCTGACCGCCAGCTGCTCGGGATCGGCGCCGGCGTGGATGATGCGCTTCAGTTTGTAGGTGTCCGCGTCCACCTCGCCGATGCCGTCGGCGTTGCGGTCGGGCGGCGGCAGCGTCTTCGGATCGACGCCGGGGCCGGCGGCCGGCGAGCCGCTGAGCGCCACGTACAGCGACCTGCCGTCGGGGCTCACCTGGATGCCGCGGGGGCGCTTGCCGAGCGGCGCCGTCGCGATCACGGCCTGCGTCTCTCCGTTGATGACCGTCAGGTCGCCGGACTGCTCGTTGGTCACATACACCCGGACCGGGGGCGGTGGCGCCGGTGCCGCGGCGGCCGGCGCCGGCGTGGCGGCGGCCGGTTTCGCCGGCTCCTGGCTGCAGGCGGACAGCGCCAGCAGGAGAGGCGGCAGCGCGAGGACGAGGGCGGAACGATGCCGTGGGGTCATGGAAGGGATGATACCGCAGCACAGATTAAGCATCTGTAGAAAGCATTGGTCGCATCAGTAAGTTCTATTTTACTTATCTGACGTCCCGGGCGATAAACGCGTGGTCATGGCATCGCGGTTTCAGCCATCCTCCGATCATGACGCCTGCGGCGTCGGGTTCATCGCCCACACCCGCGGCCGCGCCGGCCGCGACATCGTGTTGCACGGGCTTTCGGCGCTGCGCCGCCTGACGCACCGGGGCGCCGACGCCTCGCTCGGGGCGGTCGACGGCTGCGGCGTCCTGACCGCGATTCCATGGTCGTGGGTCGGCGAGGCGTTCGGCCGGCTGCCGGCGGCGCGCACCCGCGGCCTCGGCATGCTGTTCGTGCATCCCTCCGATCGCCTGCAGGCGGCCGAGATCGTCGAGCGCGAGCTGCGCCTCGCCGGCGCCGGCTCGATCGACTGGCGCATCGTCCCCATTGATCGCGCCGCGGTGCTGCGGGCGCAGCGCGATACCACGCCGAAGGTGCTGCAGATCGTCGCCGGCTTCGACGATGGGCGCCAGGCCGCCGATGCGGCGCTGTATCGCGCCCGGCTCCGGATCGAACGGATCGCCAGGACCGCGGGCGTGCGGCTGACGATCGTCTCGCTGTCGACCCGGACCGTCGTCCACAAGGCGCTCGTGACCCCGGACGCCCTCGACCGCTTCTTCCCGGACCTGGCCGATCCGCGCTTCATCTCGCCGTTCATCACCTTTCACCAGCGGTTCAGCACCAACACCTCCGCTGACTGGGCGCTGGCGCAGCCGTTCCGCACCCTCGCGCACAACGGCGAAATCAACACCATCGCCGGGAACTGCCTCTGGATGCGGGCCCGCGCCGCCGACGCGACCTCGCTGCCCGGGTTCAGCGTCGACGCGCCGATCTCGACGCAGGGCTCCGACTCGCTCTCGCTGGACGCTGCCGTCGAGCTGCTGCGGCACAACGGCTATTCGCTGGCGCACGCCGTCACCCGGCTGGTGCCGCCCGCCTGGGAGCGCGACCGCGACCTGCCGCCCGACGTCCGCGCCTTCTACGAGTTCCAGTCGCTGCTCAGCGAGCCGTGGGACGGGCCGTCCGCGCTGGTCTTCGCCGACGGCCGCTACGTCGGCGCCGCGCTCGACCGCAACGGCTTCCGGCCCGCGCGCGTCGTCTCCACCGCCGACGATCTGATCGCGGTCGCCTCCGAGGTTGGTGTGCTGCCGGCCGACGAGCACGACATCGTCAACCGTGGGCGCCTCGGTCCCGGCGACATGATCGTCGTCGACGTCGAGCGCGGCTCGGTGATGGGGACCAACGAGATTCGCCGCCGCCTCGCGTTCCGTCGCCGCTACCGCAAGCTGGTCGCCGATGTGGTGCGGCCGCTCGCCGATCCGGTCGGGGTGGACGTGATCGGAGACACGGGTCCAGCCGACGCCGGGCACCGGGGAGCCGCGCTGTCCCGCCGTCAGGTCGCGTTCGGCTGCTCGCGTGAAGAGGTGGAGCTGCTGCTCAGGCCGATGATCGCCGACGGCCACGAGGCGATCGGTTCGATGGGCGACGACGCGCCGCCCGCGGCGTTGTCGGCGCGGGCGCGGTTGTTCACGGACTTCTTCCGCCAGAGGTTCGCGCAGGTCACCAACCCGTCGGTCGATCCGTACCGCGAATCGTCGGTCATGTCCCTGACCACGATGCTGGGCGGCCACGGCAGCTTCCTCGACGAGCTCGCGCCGCGCCCGGCGCGGATCGTGCTGCGATCGCCGATTCTCACCCGCCGCGAGCTCGGCCAGCTGACGACCTCCTCAGCGTTACAGCCGGTGACCATCGACATCGTGTTCCCGGCGTGCGGCGGCAGTGAGAGCTTCGATCTGCGGCTGCAGACGGTCGCCGACCAGGCGTGCGCGGCGGTCGAGGGCGGCAGCGCCGTGGTCATCCTGACCGACCGCCGTCTGAGCGCGGAAGAAGCCGCCGTGCCGGCGCTGCTGGCCCAGGCGGCGGTACACCACGCCCTTGTGCAGCGCGGCCTGCGCATGCGCGCCAGCGTCGTGGTCGAGACCGGCGACGCGCGAGACGCGCATCAAATCGCCCTGCTGTTCGGCTACGGCGCCGCCGCGGTCTGCCCGTCGCTCGGCTACGAGACGATTGCCGCGCTGGCCGATGCCGATCCGACCGGCTGCGACATCGCCGCGACCCGCTACCGCCTCGCCCTCGAGCGCGGGCTGCGGACGCTGATGTCGAAGATGGGCGTCTGCACCTTCAGCGGTTACTGCGGCGCGCAACTGTTCGAGATTATGGGACTCGACGCGACGCTGGTCGATCGCTTTTTCCCGGGGACGGCGTCGCCGGTCGGCGGCGCCACCCTCGCGGACGTCGCGGCCACCGTGCTCGCGCGTCACCGGGAGGCGTTCGGAGACGCCGTGCCGGTGGCGGAGTATCCGGGGCTCCACAGCTTACGCCGGGGCGGCGAGTATCACGCCACCAACCCGATCATCGTCCGCGGCCTGCAGAAGGCGCGCGATGAGGCGCTGGCGCCGCCTCGCCGGAGCTCGCCTGATGATGGCGTCGGCGAAGGCGGATCGGCATACGAGACGTTCACCCAGCACGTCTACGGCCGCCCCGCGCAGGCGGTCCGCGATCTCATCGAGCTGGCACCGGCGCAGCCGGTGACCCCGGCGCGCCTCGACGACGTCGAGTCGGTCGAAACCATCTGCCGCCGCTTCTTCGCGTCGGCGATGTCGGTCGGCGCACTGTCGCCGGAGACGCACCGCACGATCGCAACGGCGATGAACCGGCTCGGCGCGCGCAGCAACAGCGGCGAGGGCGGCGAAGAGCCCGATCGCTACGTCCGCCCGCAGTACGGCCCTGCCGCCGCCCGCTTTCAAGGGGAGCTGGGCTCCGGTGGGGCGCCGCCGGAGCCGCTTCGCGGCGAAGGCGCGGATTGGGACGGCAGCCGCACCAAGCAGGTCGCGTCCGCGCGCTTCGGGGTGACGCCGGCGTACCTGCGATCGGGCGACGAGCTCCAGATCAAGATTGCACAAGGCTCGAAACCGGGCGAGGGTGGTCAGCTCCCCGGGATGAAGGTGATCCCGCACATCGCCCGGCTGCGCCACGCCCAGCCGGGCACGACGCTGATCTCGCCCCCGGTCCACCACGACATCTACAGCATCGAGGATCTCGCCGAGCTGATTTACGACTTGCGCACCTTCCATCCGTCGGCGCGGATGAACGTGAAGCTGGTGGCCTCGGTCGGCGTCGGCATCATCGCCACCGGCGTCGCCAAAGCCGGCGCCGACGCGATCCAGATCAGCGGACACGAGGGCGGCACCGGCGCCTCGCCGCGCGCCTCGATCAAGCATGCCGGCATGCCGTGGGAAATCGGCCTCTCCGAGGCGCATCACGCGTTGACCCGAGCCGGGCTGCGCGGTCGGGTCCTGCTGCAGACCGACGGCGGCCTCAAGACCGGACGCGACGTCGCGATCGCCGCGGCGCTCGGCGCCGACGAGTACGGCTTCGGCACCGCGGCCCTGGTGGCGCTCGGCTGCGTGATGGCGCGGCAGTGCCACGCCAACACCTGCCCGGTCGGTATCGCCACCCAGCGCGAGGATCTGCGCGCCGAATTTGCCGGCACCGCTGACATGCTGGTCGGCTACCTGAAGCTGATTGCCGGCGAAGTGCGCGAGATCCTGGCGTCGCTCGGCCTCAAGCGCCTCGAGGATCTGATCGGCCGCGCCGACCTGCTGCGCCGGCGTCCCAATGTCGTGCCGTCGATCGTGCTGGACACCATCCTGTCGCCGGCGCGCGCCGAGCGGCCGCTGGCGCGCAATGCCGAGCGCGGTCAGAGCAGCTCCAGCGCCGAACGCCGATCGATGCCGACCTCGGAGCTGCTCGACACCATCGGTCCCGATCGGCCGCTCTCGGTCACCGGGCCGATCGCCAATACCGATCGCGCCTTCGGCGCCGGCATCGCCGGTGCGATCGCGGCGCGTTTCGGCGATCGCGGACTGCCCGAAGGATCGGTGCAGCTGGCGATGACCGGCAGCGCCGGCCAGAGCTTCGGCGCCTTCGCCCTGCCCGGGATGCGGCTGTCGCTCGTCGGCGACGCCAACGACGGTCTCGGCAAGGGCATGCACGGCGGCGAGATCGTTGTCGCGCCCGCGGCGCGCGAGCGGGGCCGCGCCAACCAGGTGCTGGCCGGGAACGCGGCGCTGTACGGCGCCACCGGCGGACGCCTGTTCGTCGCCGGTCTGGCCGGCGAGCGCTTCGCCATTCGCAACAGCGGCGCGACCGCGGTGGTCGAAGGCGTCGGCGATCATGCGTGCGAGTACATGACCGGCGGCACGGTGGTCGTGCTCGGCGCCGTCGGCCAGAACTTCGCCGCCGGGATGACCGGCGGCGTGATCTACGTTGCGGGGAACCGTGAAACGCTCGCAGTGCGGACCAACCCGCAGCAGCTCGACATCGAAGCGCCGACCGCGGCCGAGCAGAAGGTGCTGCGCGAGCTGCTGGAGACGCACGAGCGGCTCACCGGCAGCCGGATCGCGCGATCCCTGCTCCGGTTCGATCGCCATCTCGCCGGCTTCTGCCGGATCACGCCCGCGGCGACGGCGGCGATTGCGCCCCTGGTGGAGACCGAGCCCGAGCCGGTCGCCCAGGCCGTCTGATCCTCGTACCTCAGAAAAGAACCACAGAAGCACGGAGACACGGAAACGACCCACAGCGCACGTCGGTCGCCGGAACGAGGCGGCGTGCGATGCGCGGTCGTCCTGGGTAATCCGCGTAATCCGCCTAATCCGCGGATCTGGGCTGAAATGGTGCATCTTTCGACCGCGCTCGGGCGTCTAAGTGCCCGGTTGTGCTCGAGACCATCTTTGGCCGGCAGGAACGCCCGGGCCGGAAGTAAAATGACGGCATCATGATGCGAACCCTTCTGGCCCTGTGCCTGGCGCTCGCCGCCGCGGCGGCTCCCGCCCGGGCGCAGTCACAATCACAGCCGGACCCGCGCAGCGTCGCCGGGACATGGCGCGTCGACTTCGTGACACCGCTGGGGCAGAACTGGATCATCATGACCATCAACCAGTCCGGCGCCCGCCTTTCCGGTCACGCCACCGACGAATTCGGCGAGTACGAGATCAACGGCCGGGTGGTCGAGGACCAGGTCACGGTGGTCTGGTCGGTCGCCGAAGATGGCAAGATGCTCGAGATCACGATGAAGGGAAAGCTCGAAAGCGCGACCTTGATCACCGGCACCGCCAAGCTCGGTGACGTCGGCGAGGGACCGCTCAGCGCCCGCCGCACGGGCGACGCCGGCGACCGTTAGTCCATTCTATTTTCAGGAGCCGATCGCATGACCCGCTTGAAATCCACGCTGCTGGCGCTCGCGCTGCTCACCGCCTCTCCGGTCCTGGCGCAGACCATCGTGACCGGCGACTGGGACGTCACCGTCGTCTCGCCGCAGGGCACCAACACCACGCCGGTCACCTTCACACAGGACGGCGACAAGGTGTCGGGCATCTTCAAGTCGCCGCAGGGTCAACTGCCGTTCGACGGCGGCAAGATGACCGGCAGCGAGCTGACATTCACCTTCACCATCAACTTCCAGGGCATGCCGCTGCCGATTACCCTCACCGGCAAGGTCGACGGCGCGTCGATGGGCGGCGCCGCCGACTTCGGCGGCTTCGCCCAGGGCGAGTGGAGCGCGAAGCGCGCCGGCACCACCACGACCACCGCCAGCGCGACGACGACGACCACGACCAGGACGACGACCACCACTACCACGGTCATGACCGGGGTCGGGTTCGGCGGCAAGTGGGACGTCATGCTGAAGACCCCCGCCGGTGACATGCCGGCCAACGCCATGCTCAACGACGACAACGGCAAGCTGTCCGGCACGTTCGGCAGCCAGCTCGGCGAAGTGCCGGTCGCCGGCACGGCCGAGGGCAAAGCGCTCAAGTTGACGATGACGGCGCAGACCCCGCAGGGCGACTTGAACGTCGTCCTGACCGGCGATCTCGACGGCGACAACATCGTCAACGGCAAGGCCGAGGTTTCGGGGCTGGGGATGATGGAATGGTCCGCGAAACGGATCAAGCCGTAGGTGCCTCGGTCGAGCGGTAGCACGTGGCTCGGTAGACTCGGTATTCTCATTTGGCCAACCGGCTCTGAGGCTGCGACGGAAGGTCGCCCCGTCGGAGCAGGAGGGCCACGCCCAGGGCGATCGCGCTTACGGCAAGTGAAATCAGCGCGATCTCGCTGGTGATCTTCGTCACCACATCAAGCGCCACCCTGGCCGTCTTTTCCAAATCCAGCGCATCGTCCGGGCTGAGCATTTCGCGGCTCAGGACCGTCGTCCGCCGCAGCCCATACGCCATCATCGAGCTCATGCTGACGCTCATGCCGATCAGGCGAAGGATGATGACGAGCGACGACGCCATCCCGCGGTCTTGCTCGCCGACGCCGTTGATGACCGCCGCCCCAATCGGCGCGATGGTCAACCCGATGCCGATGCCGGCCAGTGCCAGCCCCGCCGTCATGAACGCCGTTCCACGAGCGTCGGCCGGCGCGGGGCCCTGTCGCAAACCGTCAAAGAAGGCGACCGCTTGGGCGGCCATTTCCACCTTCCACAGACTCATCATCCAGAAGCCCACCATCGCCGTGATCAAACCGAGGACGACAGACGATCGATAGCCGAGCCGCGAGGAGAGCCAGCCTCCGGGAATTGCCGCGAGCGCCATCGGCACGGTGAAGGCGCACAGCAGGTAGCCCGTGACCAGCGCCGCCTTCATCGTGTTTGCCGCGCCCGCAACGTTGATGAAAATCGGCACGCTGACAAGCGCCACCATGATGCAGAAGCCGACGAGCAGGTTCACGCCGCTCGCCGCCGACAGATTGCGGTTCGAGAAGATGCGCAGGTCGAGGATGGGATCGCGCACGCGCCGCTGAGAGGCCAGGAAGACGGCGAACACCACCGCCGCCCCGGCGACCCAGTACAGGCGATGTGGCGCAGGAAGAGCGGTTGATCCTTCGAGCCCGACTTCCGGCGCGCCCAGGCCGATGTTGAGCAGAACAAGCGCCGCGCCGAGAAGCGTGACGCCGATCCAGTCGATGCCGCCCTTCACGTCCATCCGCGGCAGGCCGGTCAACCCCCACCAGGTGATGCAGAAGATCACGAAGACGACAGGGAGGTTGATCCAGAACAGGTACGGCCAGCTCATGAACTGCACCATGATGCCGCCGTAAAGATGTCCCAGCACCCACCCCGCCGTGTCGACCGCGCCGATGATGCCGAGCGGAAGCGCCCGCTTCTCGGGCGGATATAAATCGGCGACCAGCGCCATGCTCACCGGCACCATGGCCCCTGCGCCGAATGCTTGCACCACACGGCCCGCAATCAGCGCGTAGAGCGAGGCGAAACCCCCGGGCGGATGGTCCTGGAACAGTTGCATCACTCTCAGCGCGATGCCGGCAGGCCAGCCGGGCGAGGCCGCGACCAGCCATGACCCGACAAAGAAAATGGCGAGGCAGAGCAGGTACACGAGGCGGCGGCCGGCGAGATCGGACACCTTCCCCATGAACGTCATGCTGATCGCATACGAGACGAAGTAGCCGGTGACGACCCATCCGGCGACGTCGAGCTTCTGGATCTCGATGGTCAACGATCGGATCACCTCCGGCAGCACCGCAGAGACGATGGTGAGGTCGAGCGCGCCGATGAAGACGGGGAGGCAGACGAGCGCGAGGACCAGCCCTGGGTACTGCCGTGCGCGCGACATTCAGGCTTGCGGCTTGGGTGTGGCGGGCGGCAGCTGCGGCGTCGGAATGTCGACCGGTTCGTTCGTGCCGAAGAGCTCGATGAGCCAGCCGTTGCCCTCAGGTTCGGTGACGTGGATCTGCACCGCGTTCGCCGACTTCTCGTCGATCCACAAATCGACGGGATACATCACTTCCGCGTTGAGCGTCGACCCGACGAGCGGGTTCAGCTTCTCGCCGCTCACCTCGCCCTGGAGATGAAGCGCTTGCCGGTTCTGGAGCGTCTCGCGCTGGACGACTCTCGCCTTTTGCACCTGGGTCCTCAGGATCTCCGGGATGCCGGTCTTGGCGAACAGCACGACGCCGTTGAAATTCGCGTCCGCTGGCGCCTTGCCGAACTGTCGCGTCAGCGGATTCGACTGAAAGGTGCCTTCGGGTACCCACACTCGCGTCAACTGCAAGATCGATCCGTTCTTGAGCGCGACTTTGACGTTGCAGGACACTCTGTCAGGTGCTGAGTAGACGCAATCTGCGGCGGTAAAGGTGATGCCGTTCTTCGCATCCAGTACCGCCGGCGTGCCCTCGCGTTTCAGCGAGAAGCGCGTGCTCTTGAGAGCCAGGACGGCGTCAGCCGTCCGATTGAGATGGCTCTGGACCGCGTCCCGGCTCGATGCCGGCTTCGCCTGTTCGGCACCCGCGACCCAGATCGACGATGCGAGCAGGCAGAACAGAACGCTGGCCGCTTCGGCTTTTCTCATGTTCGTAGGACCTCGGCCGGAGGATCGAGTTGCTCATCACGAGGGCTGTCGTTCCCCCGGAACATGACAGTTTCGCACAATACCACAGGAGCTGTGCGTCACCTCATCCGCGTAATCCGTGGATTGCACCGCCTCGTCAAAGTGACTATGCTGCCCGGAGTCCTTCGAGTACCGAGGACCGATACAGGAGTGAATCGATGCGTTTTCGAAGTCTATTCGTGTGCACCGCCGTCGTCATTGTCGCCATCCTCTCCGCCAGCCCGAGCTGGGCACAGACCGGTGGAAACCGATTCGGAGTGTGGGACAACGCCGCCGATCCGAACAACGTCATGACCTACGAGCCCTTCGAGAAGGGCGGCAGTAAGCTCACCGTCAGCAACCCCAGCAAGCCGGGTTCGGAGTGGAGCTACGAGACCTTTTTCGACGGCAAGTTCCGCCCCGTCGCCGGTCAGAAGAACTCGGAAACGGCGGTCGAGATCATCAACGACAAGAGCATCCGCATCTACAACAAGCGGGACGGCGTGGTGTATCAGGTGGTGATCAATACGTTGTCGGACGACAACAACAAGATCAACAACGAGTACATCCGCATGGACAAGGACGGCAAGATCACGGGCGTCAGCCACGTCACCTACATCCGCCGCAAGAAGTAACGACCGGTGCGGGGGGGCCCTTTTTACTTCGTCGCCGCCCCGTGGCGCTCGGCGGTCATCTTCTTGATCTCGTTGACCCCGTTGTTGACGATGATGTCGATCAGGTCTTTGCCGATCTCCTTGGTCGATTTCGTCGGATCCCCGGTCACGCCGTTGTTGACGCGCGGCGGCGCGTTCGGATCCGCCGCGCCGCGTCCACCGCCGCGGCCGGCGGCAGGCGGCGGCGTCTGCCCGGCGGCGATCGCCGCCTGCCGCGCCATGCGTGCGTCACGCGCCGCCTTCCACTGCTCCGGCGTCTGACCGGTCGGGTCGAACGACATCGTCTTGTAGGACGGCCGGACCCAGGCGCCGGGCGACGGCTCGAGATACAACATGATCGACGTTTCGAGCATCGCGCCGTGCCCGCCAATCGGCAGCTTGTGCTCGTAGAGGTACATGTCCACGTCGTCGTGGGTCTTGTTGTAGAAGTCGCTGACGTAGTAGACGCGGGTGCCCTTGGCCGTCCACTTCTTGTCCATTTCCTCGGCGGCGTCCTTCATCTCGGCCTGTCCGCCGCCGTGGTCTCCCATCACGTAGATGTCCTTGAAGCCGCTGCGCGCGAGGCTGTCGATCTCGGCGAGCTGCACCTGCTTGAATACCTCGGCCGGCATCTGCATCGCGCCAGCCTGGTCCGCCATCTCGCGGTTGGCGTTGAGGCCGGTGGCGTTGACCGCGATCGGCAGCACCGGTGCGACCAGCGTCTTGCCGAGCTTCTTGGCGATCATGTCGGCGTGGCTGTGCGCCATCATGGTGTGGCCGCCGAGCACGTCCTGCGGGCCGCGCTCCTCGGTCCCGCCGGTGACGAGGATCACCGAGGTCCAGCCGTCCTTCAGCTTCTGCGACAGCTCGGTGTGGGTGAGCAGCTCCATGTCGATGATGTTCGCGACATTGACCTGGGCGGCGGCGGGTGCGGCGCACAGCGCTGCCAGCGTCATCAGTGAAAGGGTTTTCTTCATGGCGTCCTACTTGATCCTTCCTGGCGTCCCTGCCTTCAGCAGGAGACGCACTTGTGGTTGTTCTTCGCGCCCAGTCCTTCGAGCAGTTTGATGGTATCTGGATAGGGCTGGGTCCGCTGTACCGGCCCGTTCGCCATGTCGACCGTCGTCTGGCCGGCGCGGTTGACCGCCTTCACGTCGGCCCCTTTCGAGACCAGGTACTCGATCATCTCGTTGTCGCCACGCGCCGCGGCGTTGTGCAGCGCGGTGTTGCCCTCGTGATCGCGGGCGTTGACGTCCAGGTGCAGATCCTCGACCAGGAACTTCACCGCCGCCAGCATGCCGGTCGGCGCGAAGCGGTGTGCGTTGGCGGCGAACCCTTCGCCGTAGCCGGCGCCTGCGGCCGCCAGCAGCGGCGGGATGCCGGGGCCGCCGGTCGGCAGCGGCCGTCCGGTGGTGTCGACCGCTGGCGCGTCGCGATCGGTGTCGGTACCGCGGGGCCGCGAGAACGGCTTGATGGTCGTGATCGCCGGATCGGCGCCGTACTTCAGCAGCAGCTTCATCGCCGGGACGTCGCTGGCGTAGGCGGCACGCCAGAACGGCGTCGCCCCGCCGTCGTCGACGCGGAGCAGATCGAAGTTGTACTGGGTGAACCAGGTCTTGCGCCACAGCCGGGCGTTGGGATCGGCCCCCTTGTCGAGCAGCGCCGCGATCAGATCGAGGTATGACGTTTTCTGTTGCAGCTGGGCCCGCGGCTGCGGGTAGAACATCCGCGGCGCCCACTCGATGTTGAGCACCGCATAGAGCGGCGTCACGCCGCCGGCGTTGGCGAGGCTCGGGTCGGCGCCGTGCGCCAGCAGATACGTGGCGATGTCGTACTGGCCGTTGACCGCCGCGATCAACAGCGGCGTCACCCGATCGCCCGGGCTGGCGGCGTTGACGTTGGCCCAATGCTCGACCAGCGCCGCGACCGAGCGGGCACTGCCCTGGCGGGCCGCGAAGTGCAGCGCCGTCAGCCCGCCCTGCGTGCCGACGAGCTCGTTGAACGCGAACGACCGCGTCACGCCGGCGACGCCGCGGTCGACCAGCGCCGCCGGCGCCGCGGCGGGACGCGGTGCGCCGCTGACGCTGGCGCTCTTCGCGTTCTGCGCCTCGCGGATCGCGTTCTGTAGCTTCTCTTCCGGCGCCGAGATGCCGGTGAGATCGACCAGCCTGGAGGTCCGTGCCGGATCGGCGCCGTGCGCCAGGAGCTGCCGGATCGCGTCCACGCGATCGAGCGCGGCGGCGAACATCAACGCCGTCTCCCCGTTCGCCGACTCGGTGGCGTCGGCGTCGGCGTTCTGCTCGAGCAGCAGCTTGACCGCGTCGGCGCGGCCGGAGGCGGCGGCGAGCATCAACGGCGTCGCGCCGGTGGCGGTGACCGCGGCGGCGTTGGCGCCGCCGGCGATCAGGCGGCCGATCGTCGCCGCCTCGCCGGCCTGGGCGGCCAGGTGCAACGCGGTGTAGCCGCCCAGCCGCGTCGTCGCCCGCACGTTCGCACCGGCGTAGAGCAGGGTGCTGGTCAGATCCGGATCGCCGTTCATCGCCGCCCAGTGCAGCGCCGTCATGCCGTCGCCCTGCGCGGCGTTGACGTCCTTGCCGTCCTTGACCAGCGCCCGCACCGCCTCCGCATCCTTGCGCATCGCCGCGGCCGCCACCGGCGCCGCATCCCCGGGTGCCGCGCCGAGCGTGGCCGACAGCCTGGGCAACACTCCGGATCCCCCGAGAACCCCGAGAACCCCGTGCACCATGAGCACCGTGAGCACCCTGCGCACCCCGAGAACCTTCTTCATCATGCCTTCACCGCGTTCAGGTCGAGCGGGCCGGTGCTGTCGCCGAAAGTGTCGATGCTCATGCCGACGCCCTGCAGCCCGGCGAGCATCGCGTTGGCCATCGGCGTGCCGTCGGGCGCCTTGATGTGGATGTTGCCCTTGAGCCGGCCGCCCGCGTGTCCCGCGAAGAACAGCGGGCAGCGCTTGTGGTTGTGCACGTTCGGATTGCCCATCGGCGATCCGTAGACGATCAGCGAGTTGTCGAGCACGCTGCCGTCTTCGTCGGGAATCTGCTTC
>DATASG010000040.1:0-7845 GCA_036269295.1 Vicinamibacterales bacterium
AACCCGGCCGCCCAACGTCGAAGGCAAATGCGCCATCCGCCAGCGCCAGCTGATGGTCAACGCCCTGCGCATGCGCCCCGATCGCATCGTCGTCGGCGAGGTGCGCAGCGAAGAAGCGCTCGACATGCTGCAGGCGATGAACACCGGCCATGACGGATCGCTGACGACCGTTCACGCCAACTCGCCGCGGGACGCGTTGACCCGTATCGAAACGATGATCGCGATGGGCGCGACGAACCTGCCGGAGCGCGCGATGCGCCAGCAGATTTCGTCGGCGATTCAGCTCGTCGTCCAGCAGACGCGCCTGAGCGACGGCTCGCGCAAGATCACGAGCGTGTCGGAGATCACCGGCATGGAAGGCGACGTGATCACGATGCAGGAGATCTTCCTCTTCGAGAAGATGGGGATCACGCAGGACGGCAAGGTGATCGGCCGCTTCCGCGCCACCGGTGTCCGGCCCAAGTGCTGCGAGCGGCTCAAGGCGTCGGGAATCCACCTGCCCGCCGACATGTTCGAAGGCGTCACGGAGGTGCGGTGATGCTGCTGCCGTTCATCATCTTCGTCGCCGTCAGCGTCACCATCATCGGCGGCTACTTCGCCGCCGCCCAGCTGCCGGGTATCCTCGCGGAGCGGCGGCTCGATCGACGGCTGCGCGACGTCTCGACCGACTCCGCCGCCGCCGATCCCAATGCGCCGCCGGACGAGACCGTCCTGAAGCACCGGCTCGAGGGTCCGCTGCCGGGCATGGATCGGCTGGTGTCCGGCACCGGCCCCGGCAAGCGCGTCAGCCGCCTGATCGAACAGTCCGGCGTGCGCACAACGCCGAGCGCGCTGGCGCTAATCAGTGTCGTGGTGGCGGTGTGCGCCGGCTTCATGACCTTCCTGTTCGTGCCGCAGCGTCTCGCTGTGCCGGTGGCGGTGCTGCTGGGCGGCTCGATCCCGATCGTCTGGTTGATGAACCGCCGCAGCGCCAGGCTGAAGCGTTTCGAGGAGCAGTTTCCCGAGGCGCTCGACCTGCTGTCGCGCGCGATTCGCGCCGGACACGCGCTGCAGACCGCGCTCGGCATGGTCGCTGAGGAACTGCCCGATCCGGTCGGCCCGGAGTTCAAGAAGACCTTCGAGCAGCAGAACTTCGGGCTGCCGCTGCGCGACGCGCTGAACGAGATGGCGGCGCGAATCGGGATTCTCGACGTCCGCTTCTTCGTGACCGCGGTGCTGATCCAGCGCGACACCGGCGGCAACCTGGCGGAGATTCTCGACAACTTGGCGCACGTCGTGCGCGAGCGCTTCAAGATTCGGCGCCAGGTGCGCGTCCACACCGCGCACGGCCGCTTCACCGGCTACGTGCTGCTGGCGCTGCCCGCGGCGCTGGCGATCGCGCTCTCGTTCATCAACCCGGAGCACATGCAGACCCTGTTTCGCGAACGCTTGGGTCAGATGATGCTGGTGGGCGCCATGGTCATGCAGACCATCGGCTTCATCTGGATCCGCCAGGTCATCAAGATCGAGGTATAGGCCGTGACCATGCTGCTTCCGGTATTGGCGTTTCTGTTCGGGTCGCTGTTGATTGCCGCAGCGGCGATGGCGTTCATGCCCGCCGCGACCGCGACCATCGAGCGCCGCCTCGGCGAGGTGACCGGCACCCGGGTCAAGCCGTCGGGCGACGATCCCGGCTACGACCGGGTGATGGTCGACACCCTGAAGCGATTCGGCGCGATGGTGCCGCAGTCGCGGTCGGAGATGGGCAAGCTGCAGCAGCGGCTCGTGACGGCGGGCTACCGCCGGCACGACGCGATCGCGGTGTTCTTCGGCATCCGTCTCGCGTGCGCGCTGGGCATCTTCGCACTGCTGGCCACGCCGATCCTGATGAAGCCGAATCTCCTGTTGGCGCTGCTCGGCTGCGCCCTCGGCTACCTGCTGCCGAGCATGGCGCTCGGCCGCCTGGCCAAGAAGCGGCAGCACCGGATCCGTCTGGGGCTGCCTGACGCGCTCGATCTGTTGGTGGTCAGCGTCGAAGCGGGGCTCGGCCTGGATCAGGCGATGCAGCGCGTCGGCACCGAGCTCGATTTCGCGCACCCCGAATTGTCCGAGGAGCTCCGCTTGATCAACCTCGAGCTCCGCGCCGGCAAGGCGCGGGTCGACGCGCTCCGCAATCTGGCGGAGCGGACCGGCGTCGACGACATCATCTCCCTGGTCGCGATGCTGGTGCAGACGGACAAGTTCGGCACCAGCGTCGCGCAGTCGCTGCGCGTGCACTCCGATACCGTCCGTACCAAGCGGCGCCAGCGCGCCGAGGAGGCCGCGGCCAAGACCGGCGTCAAGATGGTCTTCCCGCTGGTGTTCTGCATCTTCCCGGCGATCTGGATCGTGACCATCGGCCCCGCCGTGATCAAGTTCATCGAAGTCATCGTGCCAATGAACAAATGACACCGAACACCGCCACGGCCACCGCCGCCGCTACCAGTCTTCCGAACACGGCACCACCGCCGCCGGTGCTGAAGTCGCTCCAGGACACCGGTTTGGGCATGGACCAGCTCGAGCAGCTGTTGATCAAGACGCTCTACGGCGGCGAGGTGACCGGCATCGGCCTGGCCGAGCGCATGCGCCTGCCGTTCACGATGCTCGAGCCGCTCGTCGAGCGGGTGCGCGCCGAACAGCTGGTCGAGGTCCGCGGCTCAGCCGGAGCGGGAGCGTCCAGTTACCGCTACGCCCTGACCGACGCCGGCCGCGATCGCGCCCGTCAGTATCTCGAAATCAGCCAGTACGTCGGTCCCGCGCCGGTGTCGCTCGCCGCCTACCTGGCGCAGATGCGGACGCTGGCCGCCGCCCGCCAGTACATCGATCGTGAACGGCTGCGGCAGGGATTCTCGCACCTGATCATCAACGACCAGGTGCTGGAACAGCTCGGACCCGCGGTCAACGCCGGCAAGGCCGTGTTTCTATACGGCCCTCCCGGCAACGGCAAGACGGTGATCGCCGAGGGGCTCGGCCGCGCGCTCGGCGGCGACATGTACATGCCGCATGCGATCGACATCGACGGTCACGTGATGACGATGTTCGATCCGATCAATCACGAATCGCTCGAGGCCGACGTCGAGGCGTCCAGCGTCATCTCGATCGCGCCGCGCGACCGCCGCTGGGTGCGCATCCGGAGGCCGGTGGTGATGGTCGGCGGCGAGCTCACCCTCGACATGCTCGACCTGACGTTCAACCCGATGACCAAGTTCTACGAGGCCCCGATCCAGCTCAAGGCCAACGGCGGGGTGTTCCTGGTCGACGACTTCGGCCGCCAGCGGATCCGGCCGCAGGAGCTGCTGAACCGCTGGATCGTGCCGCTGGAGAGCCGCATCGACTATCTCACCCTGCACACCGGCAAGAAGTTCCAGGTGCCGTTCGACGTGCTGATCGTCTTCGCCACCAACCTCGATCCGGCCTCGCTCGCCGACGAGGCGTTCCTGCGCCGCATCCCCTACAAGATCCCGATCGTCGACCCCACCACTGACGAGTTCACCCGCATCTTCGATCTGAACTGCCGCCGGCGGAACCTGCGGTTCCATCAGGTGATGGTCGCCTACCTCCAGCGCCGCCACTACGGGCCGGCGGGCCGCCCGCTGCGCGCCTGCCACCCCCGCGACCTGCTCGATCAGGTCACCGCGCTCTGCCGCTACCGTGGCGTCGAGCCGACGATAAGCCGCGAGCTGCTCGACGCGGCGTGCGCCGCCTATTTCGTCGACGGCCTGCGCTCGGAGGCACCGGAGACGACACGGCGCAACCGGATCCGGAACCGCGCCCGAACGGAGGTGCACTGATGACCACGAGGATCAACGATCTCGTCGCCCGCGCCACCATCGTCACCCTGTTCTCGCTGCTGTCGATCAACCTGTTCGGCGAGTTCCTGCGCACCGGGCACGTCACCGGTCTGCTGCTCCTGGTCGGCGAGTCGCTGGTGGTGGTGCTGACGATTGTGCGGCGGCGCGCGATCGCCGTCGATCGGTCGGCGGCCGCCGCGATCATGACCAGCGTGTCCCTGGTTGGGCCGGCGCTGATGCGCGCCACCAGCGCCCCCGCGTCGTTGCTCAGTGATCACGTGACCGCGACGATGTCCGCAATCGGCCTGCTGCTGGTCGTGGTCGGCAAGATGACGCTCGGCCGCAGCTTTGGGGTCGTCCCGGCCAACCGCGGCGTCGTCGTGCGCGGTCCCTACACGCTGGTACGGCACCCGATCTACACCGGCTACCTGATCGCGCACGCGGCCTTTCTGCTGGCGTATCCCGCGCCGTGGAACCTGTCGATCCTGCTGGTCGCGGACACCGCGCTGGTCCTGCGGGCGCTGATGGAGGAACGGGTGCTCAGCGCCGATGCCAGCTATCGACAGTACTGCCAGCGTGTCGGATGGCACCTGGTGCCGGGGGTGTTCTGATGCAGGTCGCGCTGTTCAACGAACGCACCAAAGAACCGATCGCGACCAAGGTCGAGATTGCGGCGACGCGCGGGTCGCGGCGCCGCGGCCTGCTCGGCCGCGATCACCTCGACGAGGCGTCGGCGATGCTGCTGGCGCCCTGCGCCGCGGTTCACACCGCCGGGATGCGCTTCCCGATCGACGTCGTCTTCGTCGATCGCCAGGGCTACGCGGTCAAGGTCGTCCGCAACCTGCGCCCGTGGCGGATTGCGCTCTCGACCAGCGGCCGCGCGGTGATCGAGATGGCCGCGGGCAGCCTGCGCTGGGGACAAGTGGTGCCCGGCGATCGCCTGTTCCTGGCGCCCGCCGCTGCGGTGATGCCGTCGGAAGGAACCGCCGAGACCGCTAAGACCGTAGAGACGAAAGAACCGGCGAAAACCTTCGCTGCAGTCTCCGCGGCAAAACTTTCTGCGGTCTCCGCGGTTAGTCAACGTCAGCCGCTCGATCTTGCGCGGCGCGTCCGCGAGACGGCGGGGACGTCCCTCCTCGAGGCGGCGATCATCACGCCGCTCCTGCTGTTGCTGACGCTGTCGGTGGTGGATTTTGGCGTCCTCTTCTACGTCTACCTGGCGCTGGAAAACGGCGTCAGCCAGGCAACGCGCTATGGCGTGACCGGTAACGTGGCGCCCGATCCGTCGAACCCCGTGAACAACCTGTCGCACGACGACTCGATCAAGCTCGCCATGCGCCAGGCGGCGCCGACGCTCACGATCCCGGACGCCGCCTTCAGCTTCAGCTTCATGCCCGCCGGTGGCGGCGCCTGGCAGCCGGGGGACGGTGGCCCCAATCAGCTGGAGAGGCTCTCGGTGGCCTACACCTATCAACTCATGAACCCGCTGCTGTGGCCGTTTTTCCCTGGCGGACAGGTCACCCTGAACGTCCAATCCGCGATGAAGAACGAAGGAGCGCCCGGATCATGATCAAACCTGTCCTCAAAGGCGATGGCGGTCAGGCGCTGCTGGAATTTGCCCTCGTCGTCCCGCTGATCCTGCTGCTGGTGCTCGGCGTGGTCGAAGTCAGCTACGCGGCGCTCGATCAGCATGTCGTCAGCAGGCTGAGCCGGGAAGGGTCCAACCTGATTTCCCGCGACACCACGATGACCGATGCGGCCGCCGCACTGGCCAGCATGAGCAGCAATCCGCTGAACTTCAACGATGGATCGTCGACCGTGATCTTCTCTGTGGTCAAGCAGGTGGCGACCGCGGGTGCGGCCAACTTCAACAAGCCGGTGCTCTATCAGCGCTACGTCTATGGGAATTACGCGGGGTCGAGCATCCTGAACAACCCTGGCGGATCGTTCGGCCCGGCGCCGGACTACACCGCCATCAACTCCGACACCGACCCCAGTCTCCAGGTGACCAATGCGCCGGCCACCCTGGCCTTGGGCGGCATGCTCTACGTCACCGAAATCTTCACCCGGCATCCGCTGCTGACGCCGCTCAATAACTTCGGCGTCCAGATGCCGACGACCCTCTATTCGATTGCCTACTTCTAGAGTCAGGAAAGGTCACCGGACATGAACAAGCACACTTCGCGGACGCGCGGCCAGGAGGGTTTCACCCTCGTGTACATGGCGGCCATTCTGGCGCTGTTGATGGTCTCGACCGGTCTTGCGGTCGACTCCGGCAGGGCGTACCTGGTCAAGGCGCAATTGAGCAAGGCGGTCGACGGCGCCGCGCTGGCCGCGGCGCGGGCCTTCAACAACGGCAACCCTCAGGCGGTGGCAGCCCAGATCTTCAAGGCCAATTTCCCGGCTGGATACCTGGGGACCGCGGCGGCGCCCGATCCGACCGCGGCCGCCAACTTCTTTGCCTCGAGCACGAACGCCGCCACCGGCATCAACGTCGTCACCATCACCGCGTCCGCGGTCATGCCCACGACGTTCATGAGCGTGGCCAACCTGAACACCGTCACCGTGGCGAGCAGCGGCCAGGCGACGCGGCGCATGGTCGATCTGTCGCTGATCCTCGACGTGTCGAGCTCGATCGGAACGCGCTGGCCGGCGGTCAGAGACGCCGCGCGGTCGTTCATCGACGCCTTCGATCAGAACAACGATCGACTGTCCTTGTTGACGTTCAGCAATGGCGCCGCCGTTCTCGACCCGATGCCTGCCGGACGCGGATTCAACAAGGCCCAGCTCGAGGCTGACGTGCCGCAAAACCTGCCTGGCGGCAGCACGCTCATGGTCGAAGGGATCTATCGGGGCTGGGACGAGCTGCGATCGGTGGCCAACGGCACGCAGTCGGGTCTTCGGATCATCGTGCTCTTCACCGACGGCGCCTCCAACGGCGTGCCCGGCACTTACGATGGGTCAGGTCTCGCGAAGTCTCTGAGATCGTGGGACTTTCCGAAGCAGGCGGTCGATCCTGACAGCCAGACCTGGGACAGCCCCCACATCGACGGCCTGTACGCCACTGATACCGGCAACTCGAATCCCTCGTACACCTTGACGGTTCCCTGGAATTCACCGCTGACGATCGCTGCGGTGCCGTATCTGCCCGTCCAGACCTTGCACACACACCATCGGAGCGCGGGCATCCCGACCGCGTTCCCGCTGCAGACAGCGGCGCTGACCGTGAACGGCGCGGCGCAGAACGCGGCCCGGCCGCTGCGCGACTTCGACGCGGCGGCGGGCAAGTACCCGGCGGAAGTGTTCAACATCAACAACGCCGCCAGGAACGTGCTCGAAATCATCGCCGACGCGGCGCGGCAGGACGCGGGCGGGGACTACAAGATCCGCATCTACACCATCGGGATGGGCTACCTCATCAGAGACCTCTTGGGCACGATGCCGGAGAAGCCGGAGGACATCCTCAAGCGCGTGGCGAACGATGCGACGTCGCCCGATTTCAACGGCGGTCAGCTGGAAGGCAAGTACTTCTTCGCCCAGACCGGCGCCGATGTCGCCCCGGCGTTCCAGGGCATTCAGAATCTGATCCTGCGTTTGAGCAAGTAACACGTAACCCAAGGAGGCAGCGATGGCGTTTCTTCTCTTCTTCGTCGTGACAGTGGCGGTCGGTGGCACGTTCGTGGTCGTCCGCCGCAAGCGCAAGCATCAGGCGGTCGGCGACGCTCACTGAGCGCCTGGCGCTTGGAGGCTAGATGACTTTTCGCAGGCGCGTTGCAGCAGGCTCGGGCGACACCCTTCGCCCGAGCCTGCTACACGCCCTCGACAAACGATCTAATAGCGCGCACCTCGCACTCCGCCCGCCGCACCGCAGCAAGGGGTCCTCAGGCCCGCGTGCACGACACCGAAATTGAGAGCTCGCTGCTTCGCTTCCACAATGCTGTAGCACGCGGCTCGGGCGAAAGGTGTCGCTTGGGAAGGTGTCGCTCGTGTCGCTTGGAAGGTGTCGCTCGGGGGAAGGGTGGCCTTGCGCGTTGAA
>DATASG010000041.1:0-17755 GCA_036269295.1 Vicinamibacterales bacterium
TGCAGCAAGCCCCGCGACAGGTCTGGGGACAGCTGGGAGACCTGGGACACGGGGTGATTATCTCCGATATACTGCCCGCCAAATGCGAGCGGTCGACATCATCTTATCGAAGCGGGACGGCCGCGCGCTCACCCGTGAGGAGATCCGGTTCTTCATCGACGGCGTGACCGATGGGACGCTGCCCGACTACCAGGCGTCGGCGCTGCTGATGGCGATCCTGCTGCGCGGAATGACCGCGGAAGAGACAGCATGGCTCACGGATGCCATGGTTCACTCGGGCATCCGTGTCGATCTGGGCGACATCCCCGGCGTCAAGGTCGACAAGCACAGTACCGGAGGCGTCGGGGACAAGACTTCGCTGATCCTGGCGCCGCTGGCTGCCGCCTGCGGCGTGCCGGTGCCGATGATGTCGGGGCGCGGCCTCGTCGACGGCGAAGGTGATCGGCATGGCGGCCTACGCTACGCCCGCCGATGGACTCTGTCTACCCTAAAAACCTATACTGCCCGCCAATGCGCGCTGTCGACATCATCCAGGCGAAGCGGGACGGAGGCGCCCTCACCTGCGAGGAGATCCGGTTCTTCATCGACGGCGTGACCGACGGCACGCTGCCCGACTACCAGGCGTCGGCGCTGCTGATGGCGATCCTGCTACGCGGGATGACCGCGGAGGAGACGGCCTGGCTGACCGACGCCATGGTCCATTCGGGGGTGCGCGTCGATCTGGGCGAGATCCCCGGCGTCAAGGTCGACAAGCACAGCACCGGTGGCGTCGGGGACAAGACCTCGCTGATCCTGGCGCCGCTGGCCGCCGCCTGCGGCGTGCCGGTGCCGATGATGTCGGGGCGCGGCCTCGGTCACACCGGCGGCACGCTCGACAAGCTCGAAGCGATCCCCGGCTTCCGCGTCAACCTCTCGCTCGAGGAGATGAAGGCGGCGCTGGCCAAGATCGGCTGCGCGATGATCGGCCAGACCGCGCAGATCGCGCCGGCCGACAAGAAACTGTACGCGCTGCGCGACGTGACCGGCACGGTGGAGAGCATCCCGCTGATCAGCGCCTCGATCATGAGCAAGAAGATCGCGGAGGGAATCGACGCGCTGGTGCTGGACGTCAAGACCGGCAGCGGCGCCTTCATGAAGACTGAGGCCGATTCACGCAAGCTGGCCGAGTCGCTGGTGGCGATCGGCAACGCGTCCGGCGTCAAGACGGAAGCGATCATCACGGCGATGGATTCGCCGTTGGGCTGCGCGGTGGGCAACGCGCTCGAGGTGCTCGAGTGCATCGAGGTGTTGAAGGGCGGCGGGCCCCAGGACCTGATCGACGTCTCGGTGGAGCTGACGGCGCGGATGCTGGTGCTCGGGCGGGTCGCGGCCGACCTGGCGGCAGCGAAGGAGCAGGTGCGGCGGACGATTGCGTCGGGGGCCGGCCTCGAGCGCTTCCGGCAGATCATCGAGCTGCAGGGCGGCGATCCGAAGGTGGTCGACGACTATCGGCGCCTGCCGCAGGTGGCCGACCGGCACGTCGTCGCCGCCCGCCGTGGCGGCTACGTGACGGCGGTGAACGCGGAGCTGGTCGGCCGCGCGTCGGTGGCGCTCGGCGCCGGGCGCGATCGCGTCGAAGACGAGGTCGATCCGGCGGTCGGCATCATGGTCGTCGCCAAGCCAGGGGTCGCGGTGCGCGCGGGCGCGCCCGTGCTGGAGCTGCATTTCCGGGATCGCGACCGGCTGGACGCCGCCCTGCACCTGACCGACCAGGCGTTCACCGTCGGCGACCAGCCGCCGGCGCCCGGACGCTTGATCCTTGGAGAGGTCCGTTGACAATCGGCATCCTTCAGCCGCTGTTCGGGGCGATCGTGATCCTGGGCATCGCGGTGGCGTTCTCGAACAACCGGCGTGCGATCAACTGGACCACGGTGGCGTGGGGGCTGAGCCTGCAGATCGTCTTTGCCTTGATCGTCCTGAAGACGACCGCCGGTCAACGGGTGTTCGAGACGCTGGGCGCCGGCATCAACAAGCTGCTCGGCTTCGCCGGCGTCGGCGCCGGCTTCGTGTTCGGCCCGCTCGGCAACAGCAGCGTCTGGGGACGGGCGATGACCGGGGCGCTCGGGCCGGAAGGCGCCAACTACGGCGTCATCTTCGCGTTCCAGGTGCTGCCGACGATCATCTTCATCGCCGCGCTGTTCGCGATCCTCTACTACTACGGGGTGATGCAGTTCGTCGTCCGCCTGATGGCGATCGTGATGCACCGGGTGATGAAATGCAGCGGCGCGGAGTCGCTCAACGTCGCCGCCAGCATCTTCATGGGGCAGACGGAGGCGCCGTTGACGATCCGCCCGTATCTGCCGGAGATGACCCAGTCCGAGCTGATGACGGTCATGACCTCGGGGATGGCGCACATCTCGGGCGGCATCATGGCCGCCTACATCCTGTTCGGGATTGAGGCCAAGCACCTGCTGACAGCGGTGATCATGACCGCGCCGGGCACGATCATGATGGCGAAGATGCTGGTCCCGGAAACCGAAGTGCCGAAGACGATGGGCTCGGTGAAGCTGGAGATCGAGCAGACCGACGTCAACGTGATTGACGCCGCGGGACGCGGCACCGGCGAAGGGCTGCACCTGGCGCTGAACGTCGGCGCGATGCTGATCTCGTTTCTGGCGCTGGTGGCGCTGGTGAATTACCTGCTCGGCTTCGCGCACCTCAGCATGCAGCAGATCTTCGGCTGGGTGTTCGCACCGGTGGCCTGGAGCATGGGCGTACCGTGGAAGGACGCGGGGGTGATCGGCAACCTTTTGGGCACCCGCATGGTGCTGAACGAGTTCGTCGCCTATTCGCAGCTCGGTCCGATGAAGGCGGCGCTCGACCCGAAATCGTTCACGATCGCGACATTTGCACTTTGCGGCTTCGCCAATTTCAGCTCGATCGGCATCCAGATCGGCGGCATTGGCGCGCTCGCCCCGAACCGGCGCCACGACCTCGCGCGCCTCGGCCTGCGAGCGATGTTCGCCGGCACGCTCGCCAACTTCATGACCGCGACGATCGCGGGTTTCCTCTTATGAGCTACTACGATCAGGTGAAACAAGCGGCCGAGGCCATCCGGGCGCGGGTGACCGAGGTGCCGCGGATCGCGATCGTCCTCGGCTCGGGCCTGGGCGCGTTCGCGGACTCGCTCGGGGACGCGGTGACGATGTCGTACGGCGATCTGCCTCACTGGCCAGCCTCGCGCATCATCGGCCATGCGGGAAAGCTCGTAGTCGGCAAGGCGCGCGGCAAAACCATCGCCGCGCTCGCCGGGCGCGTGCATCTGTACGAAGGGCACGATCCGAGCCGGGTCGCGTTTGCGGTCCGCGCGCTCGGCGTGCTGGGCGTGACGTCCCTGATCCTGACCAACGCGGCCGGCGGCGTGAACACAGGATTTGCGCAGGGCGCCCTGATGGTGATCGACGATCACATCAACTTGACCGGCCACAGCCCGCTGGTGGGCGACAACGATGAACGCTTCGGCGAGCGTTTTCCCGACATGACCGAAGTCTACTCATCCCGGTTGCGCGACATCGCCGACCGCGCCGGCCACCAGACCGGGGTGACGCTGTCGCACGGGGTCTATGCGGCCTTGCTGGGACCCAGCTACGAAACGCCCGCCGAGATTCGCTACCTGCGCACCATCGGCGCCGATGCGGTCGGCATGTCCACGGTGCCGGAGGCGATTGTCGCCCGGCACATGAAGATCGACGTGCTCGGGATCTCGTGCATCACCAACATGGCGGCGGGGGTCCTGCCGCAGCCGCTGGATCACGCCGAGGTGATGGAGACCGCGGCGCGGGTCCGAGGCCAGTTCATCGCGCTACTGGAGGGGATCATTGGACAGCTCTGACGGCCGCCGGCTGTCAGTGTCCCTCGTCGACGTGGCGGACGGGCACGAGGCCGAGCTGCAGGCGATTGCGACCTCGTTCGATGCGCTGTTCATCCGCAAGGAGTACGGCCGGGCCGAGATGATTCGCGACGAAGCGCAGCCGCGGCGGTTCTACGTGGTAAGGCATTGGGTCGACGCAACCGCCGCCGAGCGGTGCCATCGCGACCCCGAGGTGCAGACGCTGACCGCGCGGCTGTTCCACGTCGCCCGGGTGACGCAGGTCGTCAACGGCGTGCGTCCGAGCGAGCCGGCGCGGCTGTTGTCCGCCGATCGCCGCGAGCTGGTGGAGCCCGATCGGCGCACGTGGTTCGATCGCCGCGTCAAAGACGCCGCGCCTCCCGACGGGAGCCGGCGGGCAGGCAATCGCCGGTTAGGACCGCGGCGGGTGAAGGATCGGGCCGGCGCCGTCGATCTGGTGGCCGCTGCGCGACGCGCGCGCGAGCACGCCGATGCCGCGTTCTCGCATTTCAAGGTCGGCGCCGCGCTCGAAGCGGGAGACGGCTCGGTCATCACCGGCTGCAACATCGAGAACGCGACCTACGGCCTCACGATCTGCGCCGAGCGGGTGGCCATGTTCAAGGCGATCTCCGAAGGCCACCGGGTTTTCACCCGGATCGCGATCGTCGCCGACACCGAGGCGCCGACGCCGCCGTGCGGCGCGTGCCGCCAGATCCTCTGGGAGTTCGGCGGCAACCTCGATGTCCAGCTGGCCAACCTCACCGAGGAGAAAGGGCGGCATCACCTCAAGGACCTGCTGCCGCTGCCGTTCGACGCGCGCCTGCTCTAGCGTTCTAGGGTTCTAGAGTTCTAAGGTTCTAAGGTTCTAAGGTTCTAAGGTTCTAAGGTTCTAGGGTTCGGCGAACCACGAACCCCGAACGAATCCTGAACCTGGAACCCTGAACCCTGAACCCGGTACAATCCTCCCATGCTCCCTACCATCGCCCGCGAGGGCGACGTGGTCGTGATGATCGACCAGCGCAAGCTCCCGGCCCAGGAGGTCTACGTCCGCTGCAAGACCGCGGCTGAAGTCGCGCGCGCGATCAAGACGATGGTGATTCGCGGCGCTCCGGCGATCGGTGTCGCGGCCGCGTGGGGCATCGCCCTCGGCATGCGCCGCAGCGCCGCGACCGGGACGCAGAAGTTCGCCGCCGAATTCCAGAAAACCTGCGATCTGATGGCGGCGACACGGCCGACAGCGGTGAACCTGTTCTGGGCGATCGACCGGATGAAGCGCTGTTTCGGCGGCGCGGTGCAGGCGGGGCAATCGGTCGATCAGATCAAGGATCGGCTCGATCGCGAAGCCCAGATGATTCACGACCAAGACGTGGCCAGCTGCCGTGCGATGGGCGCCTTTGGCGCCGAGATCGTGCCGGCCGACGCCCGGATCCTCACGCACTGCAACGCCGGCGCGCTGGCGACCGCCGGCTACGGCACCGCGCTCGGCGTCATCCGCGGCGCGATCGAACAGGGCAAACGGGTAGCGGTCTTCGCCGACGAAACCAGGCCGTTTCTGCAAGGGGCGCGCCTCACCGCGTGGGAGCTGGTGCGTGACGGGATCGACACCACCATCATCACCGACAACATGAGCGCGGCACTGATGGCCCAGGGACGAGTCGATCTCGTCGTGGTCGGCGCCGACCGCATTGCCGCCAACGGCGACACGGCAAACAAGATCGGGACCTACGGCGTCGCCGTGCTCGCGCGCGAACACCACATTCCGTTCTACGTCGCGGCACCGCTCTCGACCATCGATCTTCGCATGCCCGACGGCTCCCACATTCCGATCGAGGAGCGCAGCGCGCGCGAGGTGACCCACGTCGGCGGCTCGCAGATGGCGCCGCTGGCAGCGAAAGTCTGGAACCCCGCCTTCGACATCACACCCAGCCGCTTCATCGCCGGCATCATCACGGAGAAGGGCATTTGCAGGGCGCCCTATTCGGAATCACTGAAGGGCGCCTTTGAAGGCAGGATGGCAGCAATGCAGGAAGGTTGAAGGCTGCAGTGATCCCATGCGGATCCTAGGCATCGAAACATCCTGCGACGAGACTTCCGCCGCGGTCATCGAGGAGACCGGCGACGCGGCGAGGCCCTGGGCGATTCGGTCCAACGTCGTCGCCTCGCAGGTGGCGATCCATCGCGAGTGGGGCGGCGTCGTCCCAGAGCTCGCCTCGCGGCAGCACATCCGCGACATCACCGGCGTCGTCGAACGCGCGCTGATCGACGCCGCCTCGAGCTGGCGCGACCTCGGCGCCATCGCGGTCACCCAGGGCCCCGGCCTGGTTGGATCGCTGCTGGTCGGCCTGTCGTTCGCGAAGGCGGCCGCGGCGGCGGCCGGTCTGCCGCTGGTCGCCGTCCATCATCTCGCCGGCCACATCGAGTCGCTGGTGCTCCAGAACGGCGAGCTGCCGCTCCCGTCGGTCGTTCTGGTCGTCTCGGGCGGCCACACGAACCTGTATCTGGTCGAGCGCCCAGGGTCGTACCAGCTTCTGAGCCGCACCCGGGACGACGCGGCGGGCGAGGCGTTTGACAAGGTGGCCAAGCTGCTCGGTCTCGGATATCCAGGGGGACCGGCGATCGACCGGGTGGCGAAGAACGGCAACGACCGCGCAATCGCCCTGCCGACGACCCGCCTGACACATGCAGACCGGAACGCCCCGGAGCTGAAAGGCGATCTCGACTTCAGCTTCAGCGGATTGAAGACGGCCGTACTGCGGCACGTGCGAGCCACCCCGCCTTCGCCGGACGGCGGCATCGGCGGTGCCAGCGCCCTCACCGACGCTGAAATAGCCGACATCGCCGCCAGCTTTCAGCGCGTCGTGGTCACGGCGCTGGTCGAGCGCCTGTTCGACGCCGCGCGCCGCCATGGCGCGAAGAGCGTCGGCATCTCGGGGGGCGTGTCCGCGAACAGCCGGCTGCGCGCCGAGCTCAAGGAGCGTGGCGAACGCCGCGAGTTACCGACGTTTCTGCCCAGCCTCGCGCTGTCGACCGACAACGCCGCGATGATCGCCGCTGCCGGGCTGCGGCGGTTTCGCGCCGGACACACCGCCTCGCTCGACCTCAACGCCGATGCGGCGCTGACGCTCTTCTAGGGCGGTCGCCGGACCCGGCGGGAGGTCGGGCTACAATCGCGCGGCATGCTGGTCCACACCGAATATCTCTGGTTCAACACCAGGCAGCGACAGGAGTTCATCCGGATCACCGACGAGGTCGCGGCGACGGTGAAGGCCAGCGGCGTTTCGGACGGCACCGCGCTGGTCTCGGCGATGCACATCACGTCAGGCGTGTTCGTGAACGACTGGGAGGAGGGACTGATCCACGACTTCCAGGTGTGGCTCGAGAAGCTCGCGCCGTCAGGCCTCGACTACCAGCACCATCGGACCGGCGAGGACAACGCCGACGCGCACCTGAAGCGCACCATCATGGGACACCAGGTGGTGGTACCGATCACGGGCGGCAAGCTCGATCTCGGCCCGTGGGAGCAGATCTTTTATGCCGAGTTCGACGGGCGGCGAAAGAAACGAGTGGTGGTGAAAGTCATGGGGATATGAGGAGCTATCCCGAGCGGCCGATCGTGGCGGTGGGCGCGGTGATCTTCGACGGCGATCGCGTGCTGCTCGTCCAGCGAGGCCAGGAGCCGCTGAAGGGCGACTGGAGCCTGCCGGGCGGAGCGGTGGAGATCGGCGAGACCCTCGAGACCGCGCTGACGCGTGAAGTGCGCGAGGAAACGTCGCTCGACGTCGTGGTCGGGCCGGTGGTCGAAGTCCTCGACAGCATCCGTCACGACCCCAGCGGGCGCGCCGAATATCATTACGTCATCATCGACTACGCGTGCCGGGTGCGCCGCGGAACAGCGACCGCCGCGGCGCGTGGCACGGATGCCGCGGACGTCCGCTGGGTGCCGCTTGCCGAGCTCGAGCGCTACCGCTTGACCCCGGCCGCGCTCGCGGTGATCGAGAGGGCACGGAAGCAACGATCAGAAGCAACCGCGGAGGCCGCGGAGACCGCCGAGTAACCTCACCACCGTCTACGGCTTCGGCTTCCAGGCGAAGTAGACCGGCACGCCGAGCAGCACGATCACCAGCCCCGGCCAGGTCGTTGCCGGACGATACACGAACAGCACCAGCAGGATGGCGGCGGCGCCAGCGATGTAGAGCGCCGGGATCACCGGGTAGCCGAATGCGCGATACGGCCGCTCCGCGTCCGGGCGCGTGCGCCGCAGGCGGAAGATGCCGGCGATGGTCAGGATGTAGAAGATCAGCGCCGCCGAGATCACGTAGTCGAGAAGGTTGTTGTAGAGATTGCCGTAGGCCCTGGTTGCCGGATCGTAGGTGCGAGGGAGCACGAGAAAAACCGCCCACGCGCCCTGAAACAGCAAGCCCCAGGCCGGCACCTTGGCGCTGTTGAGCTCTCCCGATTTCCTGAAGAAGAGGCCGTCGCGCGCCATCGCGTAGTAGGCGCGCGCGCCCGCGAGGATGAGCCCGTTGGTGCAGCCGAAGGTCGACACCATGATGCCGATGGCCATGATGGTCGGGCCGAGGCCGGGGAAGATCGCGTTCAGGGCGGCGGTCGCGACGCGGTCGCCAGGCGCGTGCTGGATCTGGTCGAACGGCAGCGTCACCAGGTAGGCGACGTTCGCGAGCAGATACAGACCGATGACGATAAAGGTGCCGCAGGCGAGCGACAGCGGGATGTTGCGCCGCGGGTCCTTCACCTCGCCGGCGGTGAAGGTGATGTTGTTCCAGGCATCGGCGGAGAAGAGCGATCCGGTCTGCGACACGCAGAGGGCGACGAACAATCCGAACGCGGTGATCGCCGAGAGACCCGGGACGATCTCGACGGCTCCGCGCGCCGTCCAGAGGTTGCCGAAATTGTCGGCGACGGCGGCGTGATTCCAGCCGAGCAGCAGGCCGACCAGAATCAGGCCGACGAGCGCGCCGGTTTTCGCGGTGGTGAAGACGTTCTGGATCATCTTGCCGTATTCGAGGCCGCGCGTATTGGTCCAGGTCAGCAGCGCGATCATCACGCTGCCCACGAGCTGGGTCGTCGACAGCGAGAGCGCATAGCCGGTGGTGAGGTGGATGGGCGCGATCACATAGTTGTCGTCGGCGATCCACGGCACCAGCGCCCCGAAGTAACGCGCGAAGCCGACCGAGACTGCCGCAATCGTGCCCGTCTGGATCACGAGGAACAGCGTCCAGCCGTAGAGGAATCCCGACAACGGCGAGAACGCTTCCCGGAGGTACACGTACTGACCGCCCGCCCTCGGCATCATCGCCGCGAGCTCGCCGTACGAGAGCGCCCCGACCACGGTGAGGACACCGGTCAGCACCCAGGCGCCGAGCAGCCAGCCAGGGCTGCCGATGTTGCGCGCCATGTCGGCCGAGACGATGAAGATCCCCGAGCCGATCATCGAACCGACCACGACCATGGTGGAATCGTAGAGGCCGAGGCCGCGATGAAACTCCGTGTCCAGCCCGGTCGCCAGGGATTGCGGATCGGCGACTGCGGACTGCCGAGCGTTGGCCATCGAGTGCTCCTGCATTAAGATGCTGGAACTTATCATGAATCGAGCCGACGCCTGGGCGCTGCTGACCGAGTACACCAAGAGCGAGAGCCTGCGCAAACACGCGCTGGGCGTAGAGGCCGCGGTGCGCGGTTATGCCCGCAGGTTCGGCGAGGACGAGGAGGCGTGGGGCATCACCGCGCTGCTCCACGACTTCGACTACGAGCGCTGGCCGACGCTCGGCGATCATCCCAACAAGGGCGCCGAGATCCTGCGCGAGAAGGGATACCCGGAGTGGATGATCCGGGCGATTCTCTCGCACGCGATGGAGATCACCGGGGTCACGCGCGACAGCCAGCTCGAGAAGACGCTGTTCGCGTGCGACGAGCTCGCCGGCTTCATCACCGCCGCATCGCTCGTCCGCCCGAGCAAGAGCATTCTCGATCTGGAGGCGAAGTCGGTGGTCAAGCGCATGAAGGACAAGGCGTTCGCGAAGGGCGTCAAGCGGGAAGATCTGCACGCCGGCGCGGCGTCGCTGGGCCTGACGCTCGAAGAGCACATCGGCAACGCGATCGGATTCATGCGCGAGAAGGCGGACGAGCTCGGGCTGAGAGGCACGCTCTAAGGTGGACCTTTTCGCTCCGCGCGTCCGTATAACAAACTGAATGGCTGATGGCTAGTGGCTGATGGCTGAGGGCGATCCGGTCGTCACGCTCGAGGGCGTCACGGTGACCTACGGCACGAACCGCGCGCTGCGCGACGTGACGTCGTCGTTCGCCGCGGGGGCGGTCGGCCTGCTGGGCCCGAACGGCGCCGGCAAGAGCACGATGATCAAGTCGCTGCTCGGCTTCATCGTGCCCGAGCGCGGCCGGCTGCGGGTGCTGGGGCTCGACGTCGCCGAGGCGCCGCTCGAGATTCGCGCCCGGGTCGGCTACATGCCTGAAAGCGACTCCCACATTCCGGGGATGAACGCGGTGTCGTTCGTCGCCTACTGCGGCGAGCTGGCCGGCCTGCCGCGCGTCGACGCGATGCAGCGCGCGCACGAAGTGCTGTTCTACGTCGGCCTCGGCGAAGCGCGCTACCGCAACGTCGAAACCTACTCCACCGGCATGAAGCAGCGCATCAAGCTGGCGCAGGCGCTGGTGCACGATCCGGATCTGCTGTTCCTCGACGAACCGACCAACGGCATGGATCCGAAGGGGCGCGACGAGATGCTCGAGCTGGTCCGCGATCTCGCGCACAACAAGGGCGTCAACCTGATCCTCTGCTCGCACCTGCTCCCCGACGTCGAATACACCTGCGACTCGGTGGTGGTCATGGACAAGGGCGCGATCGCGGCGTCCGGGCCGATCGACGCCCTGAAGCAGCCGCGCGGCCGGGTCTACGAATTGCGGGTCAAGACCGCGGACGATCTCGATCGGTTCGTCGAGCGGCTGCGCGCCGCGGGCCTCGAGTGCAAGCAGGCCGACGAGGACGTGATGCGGGTGTTCGTGCCCGGGGCCGGCGGCGCGCAGCAGCTGTTCGCGCTGGCCGCCGCGGATCGGGTGCAGGTGCGTCATCTGCGCCCGAGCGTGCCGACGCTCGAAGACGTGTTCGCGCACGCGGTCGGTGAAGAGTGATCGGTTGAACCCGGATGCCTATCCACGACCAGGGCTATCGGCGCTACGGGGGCAACAAGGTCCGCACCGGCACGGGCTGGATGGTGATCGCACGCGCCGGCATCCGGACCATGGTCTCGAAAAAGGCCTTTCTGGGATTGATGCTGATCTCCTGGTTTCCGTTCTTCGTCCGCGCGGTCCAGTTCTACGCCGCCTCCAACCTGGCCAACATCCCGCAGGCCTCGCTGCTGGCGCCGTCGGCGGACACGTTCCGTCAGTTTCTCGAGCAGCAGCAGACGTTCGTGTTCTTCGTCACCGTCTACGTCGGCGCCGGCCTGATCGCCAACGACCGGCGCGCCAACGCGCTGCAGATCTACCTGTCGAAGCCGCTGACGCGGGCCGAATACGTGCTCGGCAAGCTGGCGATCCTGATGACGTTTCTCGCCCTCGTCACCTGGCTGCCGGCGATCGTGCTGCTGATCGTGCAGATCGCCTTCGCCGGCAACTTCACCTTCTTCAAGAACAACGCCTTCCTGTTCCCAGCGATCACGCTGTTCGCGTTCATCGAGGTCGCCCTGGCCTCGTCGACGATGCTGGCGCTGTCGTCGCTCTCGAAGAGCAGCCGCTACGTGGCCATCCTCTACGCGGCGGTCATTTTCTTCACCCAGGCGGTCTACGGGGTGCTCTACGCGGTGACGCGCAGCACCTCGTTCTCGTGGCTGTCGTTCTCGGCCAACCTGTCGCAAATCGGCGACGTGATCTTCCGGCAGCCGCAGAAATACGACACGCCGTGGCCGGTCTCGCTGCTGATGATCGCGGCGCTGGTCGCCCTCTCCGGGGTGATTCTCGAGCGGCGCGTACGGGGCGTCGAGGTGGTCGCGTAATGGCGGCGCTCGTGGTCGCCGATCACCTGTCGAAATGGTACGGCCAGGTCATCGGGCTGAACGACGTGTCGGTGACGGTGCCGACCGGGATCACCGGCCTGCTGGGGCCGAACGGCGCCGGGAAGTCGACGTTCATGAAGCTGATCACCGGCCAGCTGAAGCCGAGCCAGGGCCGCGTCACCGTGCTCGGCGAGCCGATCTGGCAGAACCCCGGCCTCTACCACCGCATCGGCTTCTGCCCCGAGCAGGACGCCTTCTACGAACGGATGACCGGCCGCGAGTGGGTGACTGCGCTGGTGCGCCTGAACGGGGTGACGGAGACCGAGTCAGCGGCGATGGCGGCGCGGGCGATCGAGGGCGTGGAGCTCACCGAGGCGGCGGACAAGAAGATCGGCGCCTACAGCAAAGGCATGCGTCAGCGCATCAAGATGGCGCAGGCGCTGGTGCACGACCCCGAGCTGCTGATCCTCGACGAGCCGCTGTCCGGGATGGATCCGATCGCGCGCCGCAAGGCCATCCGCATGATCAAGGACTGGGGGCGCGCCGGCAAGAGCGTCATCGTGTCGAGCCACATCCTGCACGAGATCGAGTCGATGACCGCGAACATCCTGCTGATCAACCAGGGGCGCATCCTCGCCGAGGGCAACGTCCACCAGATCCGCGATCTGATCGACGAGCACCCGCACACCGTCCACATCAGGGCCGACGAGACGCGGGCGCTGGCGCGCGAATTCCTCGGTCACGACGATGTGCTGAGCCTGAAGTTCGAGGAGGGAGCCGTGATCGTGCAGACCGGACGACCCGATGCCTTTTACGCGCGCCTCACCGACCTGGCGGCGTCGGGCGCGCACGGCGCGATCCACGAAGTCACGTCGCCTGACGACAACCTGCAGGCGGTGTTCCAGTATCTGGTGAAGGCATGAGCGAGGCACCGCGCACCCCAACCGTGCTGGCGTCGGCGATGCGGATCTTCGATCTGTCGCTCGGCCAGATGTTGTGGTCGAGGCGGTCGGTGTTCCTTGGCGTCATGCTCGGCGGTCCCGTGCTGCTGGCCGTCACCCTGCGGCTCGTGGACACCCTGCACTCGTCAGGGTTCCGCGTCAACGGCGCGGCGGTCGGCGGGGCCACAATCTTCGGCATGATGATCTGGCTGCTCTTCATCCGCTTCATCGTGCCGGTCCTTGGCGTGTTCTACGGCACGTCGCTCATCGCCGACGAGATCGAAGACAAGACCATCACCTACCTGTTCACGCGCCCGATTCCACGGCGTTCGGTCCTGCTCGGGAAGTACTTCGCCTACCTCGTGTGCACCGTGCTGCTGGTGCTGCCATCGGTGATGCTGGTGTTCTTCCTCATCGTCCCGACCGGCGGCGGCAGCATCGGCGCGGCGTTTCCCGGGCTGCTCGCCGACCTGGGGATGCTGGTGGTGGGGCTTGCCTCCTATGGTGCCGTGTTCGCGCTGGTCGGGACGCGGTTGAAGCGGCCGCTGGTGGCCGGCCTGGTCTTCGCGTTCGGCTGGGAGCCGGCGGTGCTGCTGTTTCCCGGTTACTTGAAACGCTTGACCGTTGCATACTACCTGCAGGCGCTGGTGACCCACGAAATGCCCCAGGACTCGTCGGTGAGCCTGCTGCTGCAAATCTTTCATGAGGTGCCGTCCGTGGCCGCAAGCCTGTCGGTGCTGGCGGTGGTCGTCGGAGTGGCTCTCTGGCTCTCGGGGCGCGCGGTCGAGCAGCGTGAGTACGTTCTTGAACAATAATGAACCTCAGTCCGTATAAGACTTTGAGGGGCGTTCCATCATGACCACGAAGACCCGGTATTTCGTGATTGTTTCGCTGCTGACCCTGGGAGTGGGCCTGGGGACGGGAGTGGTCGCGTATTACGTCGGGTTCCCGGCCGGCGCGTCGGCCAGCCGCGGCGGCCCCGCCGAGCTCGGTTTCGTCCCCCGCGACGCATCGGTCATTGCGTTCGCCAACGTCCACGAGATCATGGGCTCCGAGCTGCGGCAGAAGCTGCGCCGCGCGATCCCGATTCAGCAGAACGGCCAGCAGGAGCTCGAGAACCAGACCGGTATCAACATTGAAACCGACATCGATAGCATCGTTGCCTGCATGAGCGCCGACGCCGCCGGCGCGAACCCGCCTGGCGCGGGGATGGTGCTGGCGCGGGGTCGCTTCGACGAGACGAAGATCGAAGCGCTGATGCGTGAGCGCGGAGCGCACGTCGAAACCTACAGCGGCAAGCGCGTCGTCGTCGCGGATCCGCAGGATGCGGCCACGGACCCTTCCTCCAGCGACAAGTCTCGTCACGGTCATCCCAGCCTGTCGCTCTCGTTCATGGAACCGGGTCTGGCGGCGATCGGCAGCACGACGCTGATCAGGTCGGCGATCGATCTCCACAAGGCCGGCAACAATCCCCAGGCGGGTCTCGAAAGCGTGACCGGCAATGACGAGCTGATGAACCTGGTGCGCTCGCTCGACAACTCGAACGCGTGGGCGGTCGGCCGCTTCGACGCGCTGCGGACGCAATCGCATCTGCCGGCGAACGTGCTCAGCCAGCTGCCGGCGATTTCGTGGTTCGCGGTCAGCGCGCACATCAACGGCGGCCTACGCGGCACGCTCCGCGCGGAAGCGCGCGACGACGAGTCCGCGAACAGCCTTCGCGACGTCGTGCGCGGCTTCCTGGCGCTGGCCAAGCTCGGTTCGGGCGCCAAACCGGAGCTGCAGGCGACGATGCAGTCGCTCGAGCTCGGCGGCACGGGTAAGACGGTCTCGCTGTCGTTCGCGGTGCCCGCTGAGCTGTTCGACGTGATCGGCGCTGCGGCGACCCTCCGCAAGCCTGCGGTGCGCTAGGCCTCGCTGGAGCGCCGAACGGCGGCGCCGATCCCACGTGGTAACTGTTTGTCTCCGCCCGTGTGTCTTGACGCCTTCCAGCCGGCCCCCCTACACTCCTCGCCAACAAATCTTCGCGTCTGGGCAAGCGGGGCCCCTTCCCCGCGCCGCGCACTTTTCCTCTCCACGAAATGACCGACCTCGTGTTCTTCTACGGCACGCTCATGAGCGGCTTCAAGCGGCCGGGCCGTTCGCGCATCGATCCGAAGCTGACGCCGGTCGGCCGCGGCTCGATCAGGGCGACGCTGTTCGATCTGGGCATCTATCCGGCCGCGATTCCGGCGTCGGACGAACGCGTCCTGGGGGAAGTCCATCGGATGAGCGACATCGACGGCGTCCTGGCCGCCCTCGACGAGATCGAAGGCTACCGCCCCGATCAGCCCGACGCGAGCCTCTACACCCGCGTCGAGACGCCGGTCACCTTCGAAGATGGCCGCGTGGAGCCGGCGTGGGTGTACTTCTACAACGCGCCGCTCGGCCAGGCACAGCGGATCGAGTCGGGCGACTACCTCCACCATCTCAAGGTGAAATGATGACGACAACACGGACATGGCAGGGACGTTCTGCGGTCCTGCAATCGCTGCTGGTCGTGATGGTTTGCGTGCAGGCGGGCAGCGCGCTCGCGCAGGAATCCGATCTCGATCCCCGCATCGTCAAGCTGGTGTCCACCGTCTCTGAAGAGCGGCTCGGCGTCATCCTGAAGAAGCTCGAGAGCTTCGAGACCCGCAGCACGCTCTCATCGACGACGTCCACCACGCGAGGCATCGGCGCGGCGCGCCAGTGGATCCTCGACGAGATGAAAGGCTACAGCCCGAAGCTGCAGGTCACGTTCGACAGCTATCAAGTCGTGCCGCAAGGGCGGATCACACGCGACGTCGAGCTCCGGAACGTGATGGCCATCCTTCCAGGCCGAAGCCCGCGGCGGATTTACGTGAGCGGGCACTACGACACGGTCGCGCGTCCCGGCGGGCAGAGCACCGCCAACGCCAGCGGACCCGCTGATCCCGACGCTCGCGCCACGCCGCCGGCCGACCCCAACGCGCCGCTCGACAACCTGGCGCCGGGCGTGAACGACGACGGCAGCGGCACGGCGCTGACGATCGAGCTGGCGCGCATCTTCAGCCAGAGCGGCATCGATTTCGACGCGACCCTTGTCTTCATGTGCCATGTCGGCGAGGAGCAGGGGCTGGTCGGGGCGCGCTTGCACGCGCAGAAGGCGGTGGCACAGCAGATCCCGATCGAGGCGGTGTTCAACAACGACATCGTCGGCAACGACCGCGGCGGCAGCGGGATCATCGACGGCGCGACGATCCGGGTCTACTCGGAAGGGCCGGAGGACTCGCCGTCGCGCGAGCTGGCGCGGTTCGTCCAACGCTGGGGCGGGCGCTACGTGCCGTCGCACAAAGTGCGGCCGATGGCGCGGCCCGATCGGTTCGGCCGCGGCGGCGACCACTCCGCCTACAACGCGCTGGGGTTCACGGCGGTCGGGTTCCGCGAGTCGCGGGAGAACTTCACGCGGCAGCACGACGTGCGCGACACCTTCGAGGGACTCTCGCTGCCCTACCTGGCGCAGAACGCGCGGGTCAACGCGGCAGCGGCGGCGACGCTGGCGCTGGCGCCGCCGCCGCCGAGCGTGCTGAGCGACCGCAGCCAGCCGATGATCACGCGCGCGCCGTCCGGCTACGACGCCAACTTGAAGTGGAACAGCGCGCCGGGCGCGGCCGGGTACCGGATCTTCTGGCGCGAAGCGTGGGGGCAGGACTGGCAACAGGACGTGCGCGTCGGCAACGTCACCTCGGTGATCCTGCCGAACATGCAGATCGACGACTACGTGTTCGGCGTCGCCGCGATTGACGCCGCGGGCCACGAGAGCTTCGTCACCGCCTACGTCACGCCGCCCCGTGTCAGCACGGATATCAAAACCAAGCCAGGGACATAGCAAAAAAGACGCCGCCGCTTTTTCTTAGAGCGCTCTTCGGCCGGTGGTGACGGCGTCGATGAAGTCGGCGATCGCGGAGGCGACGCGATCCGCCGGCTCGACGAACTCGATCCCGGCGCGATACACCACCAGCTCCTGCTCGACGTCGGTGATGCCGCAGTGCACCACCCGTCCCTTGACGATCAGCGAACGGTCGCCGAGGATCAGGCGGAAGTCGTGAAGGGAATCGAGATGAAGCGGGAATCCGGTCTCGACCTGGGCACCGCCGCGGCTGATCTCCTTGATCGCCATCGGCTGAAAGACCATCACTTCGCCACGCAGCTCGCCCAGGATTTGGAGGCGCTGAGTGTCGCGTTTGTCGTCCGCCGGCGCCATGCGGCGCGACTATAACACCGTTCAGTTCATCCAGACCGCGGCCTTGGCCGCCGGGAACAGCTCCACCTCGTCATCGGACGGATCGCTGTCCGACTCGCCGGATTCCTCGCCGTCGCTCTCGGTCGTGTAGGTGACCACCGGGATGTCGCGCGTGTCATCATCCAGCTTGAGCATCGTCAAGACCTGGAAGCCGTCGGCGTCGTCGGTACGGACGCAGAGGACGACAAGGTTCGGTTGCACGCGCTTGATCTGCGAGTACGCATGCTGGCTCGATTCGACGAAGACGACGTCGTAGTGACCGGCGTCGAGCACCGTTTCGAGCGTCTCGAGCATCTCCGGGCTGCCGTTCACGATCACCACCCTTTGAGCCATGGTCGTGGCCAAAGTGTGCTGGCGAAGGCTGTTAGTGGTCGCCGTGTTGGTCATCATCGCTGGTCCGTCTCCGTCGGACACCCTCGTCAATTCAGGATCCGTGCCACTGGCAATCGGCAGATTTGCGGTCATTTGCGGCCGTCCCCGGCCCGAGCGTGTGCGGGGCTGCGCGAATGACTCCGAAAGGTTGCAGCTCGTCGCAAACCGTAACTCGCTGAGCCCGCCGCCTTTCTCGTCGTGTTGAAGGGGATGTCCACAATAGGGCGCTCTGCTCGCCCGTGAGCAC
>DATASG010000042.1:0-11633 GCA_036269295.1 Vicinamibacterales bacterium
CCGTCGATGTATTCGTTGAGCAGCTCGAGCAGCTTCTGTTTCTCTTCAATCATCTGGAGCAGCGCCTGCAGGGTCTGCACCGTCAGCCCGGTCGCATCGTCGAGCAGCGAGGACGCGCCCTCGACGTACATCGGACGATCGTCGGGCAAGTCGGAGAACGTCGAGGTCGCCAGCAACAGCGCGCGCTGCCACAACACGTTGTAGAGCGAGCGTTCGTCGTTGATGCGCTGGAGCACGGCTTCGCGCGCGCGGTGCAGCGGCAGGCCGGAGAATTCCTGGTTGAGATAGTTCGCCGCCTGACGCAAATCGTCCGCGCCGAGCGGCTCCGCCAGCTCGATCACTTTCTGGATCACGTGGCCGCCGCTGGCGACGATCACGACGAGGACGCGCAGCCCGCTGAGCGGCACGAACTCGACACGGTCGAACACCGCCGCTTCGTGCGCCGGGCGCACGGCGAAGCCGACGCCGCGCGATGCTTGGGAGAGCATGTGCGAGACCTGCGGGAGCAGCGAATCGAGCAGTCCGTTCGGGCTCTCGCGGCGCAGGCGCGCCTCGACCGCGGTCGTCGACCGGCTGGTGGGCTTGGAGTCGAGGAGCAGGTCGACGTAGAAGCGGTAGCCGCGGTCGGTGGGGATGCGCCCTGCCGAGGTGTGCGGCTGCTGAACGAAACCTTCCTCTTCGAGCCTGGCCAGAATGCTGCGCACCGTGGCCGACGACACCCCAAGCCCGGCTGCGGTCACGAGCAGCGACGAGGCGACGGGCTCGCCGGACGCGATGTATTCGCGTACCAGCGCCGCCAGCACCCGCTTCGACCTATCTGCGGCGTCTTGAGTCATTTAGGGTTGGCAGTCGATGTGCAAGACTGCCAACCTCATTATACAACGTCCCTGGTCGGATTCTTCGCCAGGCCGCCCAGGAACGACCGCAGGGGCGTCACCTGATGAGACAGGCCTGCCACGGTGGGGGTGGTGTGGTTGAAGAGGAGCATCGACACACCTTCGAGCAGCTCTGACGGGCTGCAGGGCTTGTCGAGAAACGCCTCGCCTTCCCACAGGAGCGCGCGATTCTCAAAGAGTGCCTGGCTGTAGCCCGTCAGATAGAGGACGTTCAGGCTGGGCAGCGACTGTCGGAGCCTCGCGGCGAGCTCGTCGCCGTCCATCTGCGGCATCCTGAAGTCGGTCAGCAGAAGGTCTGGGGCCCCGTGCTCCTCGACCGTTGCGATCGCCCCGGGGCCGTCGCCTGCGGTGGTTACGTGATAGCCCGCGTCGCTCAGAACGCGCGAAACGAACTCGCGGATTTGCGGCTCATCGTCGACGACGAGGACGCGAATAGGATTCGTACGCCGCAGTGCAGGCCTGTGCAATTTGTGCATAGAAACACGACGCTCTCCGCGGGGGCTAGCCGAGAGAAAGCAGAATGTTTGCCATGCTCACAGGCCGGCGCGAACGGCCAAGCTCCTGGCGGCTTCGCGCGCGTGGACGGCCACCTCGCGTCGATCGACCCGCAGCGGAGCGAATTCGTCCACGAGCAGCACGCCATCGACGATGGTGGTTCGCACGTCGCTGCCACGGACCGCGTAGATCAGCGTCGAGTACGGATCCGGTCCTGGCGCGAGGTGCGGCCGATCGCGATCGACGACGATGACGTCGGCGCGCTTGCCGGGGACGAGCGATCCGATGTCGTCCTCGAGGCCGAGCGTACGCGCGCCCGCGCGCGTCGCCATCCACAGGACGTCGCGCGCCGGCAGGACACCTGGCTCCCGACGCATGGCCTGCAGCGCGGCCGCGAGGCGCATCTCCTCGAACATGTCGAGGCGGTTATTGCAGGCCGCGCCGTCGGCGCCGAGCGAGACAGTGATGCCGCGGGCACGCATCTCCGGCACCGGCGCGACCCCCGATCCCAGCTTGAGGTTCGACCCCGGGCAGTGCATCACCTTGACGTCGTGATCGGCCAGGAGCTGCTGGTCGCGGTCGTCGACCCAGACGCAATGTGCCGCGCACAGATGCGGCGACGCGAGGTGCACGCTCGCCAGGTACTCGATGTTGCTGCGCGCGCCGGTGTTCTCCTGGACGATCGCGATCTCCTGGCGCGATTCCGACGCGTGGGTGTGCACCAGGGCGTGGTTCCGGGCAGAGAGACCGGCGACCGCTTCGAGCAGCTCACGCGAACAGGAGACGGCGAAGCGCGGCGCGAAGGCGGCGTGCAGGCGGCCGTTGCCGGCCCCTTCCCAGCGCGTGCGGATGGCGACGCTCTCGTCGATCGATCGGCGGGTTTCCTCCTGCAGGCGCCTCGGCGCCTGCGCGTCGGCGTCCATCATGCATTTGCCGATCGTCGCGCGCAGGCCGCTCTCTTCCACTGCCTCGAACACGACATCGGTGTCGTGGACCGTTTCCATCGTGAGCACCGCGGTCGTGCCGCTGCAGAGCAGCTCCGTGGTGGCGAGCCGCGCGGCGGCGCGGAGCGATTCGGGTGTGTGTGCAGCCTCCATCGGCCAGACGCGCGTCCGCAGCCAGTCCATCAGCGCCAGATCGTCGGCGTAGCCGCGAAAGAGCGTCTGGCAGAGGTGAACGTGGGTCTGGATCAGGCCAGGGAGCACGTAGCCGCCGCGCGCCTCGATCGTGCGGTCGTGGCCGCCCGCCAGGTTCGGTCCGACCGCCTCAATGCGGCCGTCGCGGATCGAGACGTCGCCTTCGATCACGTCCCAGCGATCGTTCATCGTCAGGACGATGCCGCCGCGGATCAGGAGTGAGGGCATGGAAGTACGAAGTACGGAGTACGAAGTACGGAGCGCGAGAGCATCGTGGCCGCCTGCATTATTTCGTGCTTCAGACTTCCGGCTTCTGACTTGCGCGCGCGAGCGCGGGAGGAGTCCACCGAAGCGAGGTGGGATGCGTCTTGCCGTGTTTGACCGCGATCAGCTCGGCGAGGATGCTGACCGCGATCTCCTGCGGCGTGACGGCGCCGATGTCGAGGCCGATCGGCGCGTGGACGCGCGCCAGAGTCTCGGCCGGCATCCGCGCGGCCGACAGCTCCTCGTAGATCCGCGCCACCTTGGCGCGGCTGCCGATCAGGCCGAGGTATCGCAACTCGCGCGGCGCCAGGGCGCGCAGCGCCTCGAGATCGTTGGTGTGGCCGCGGGTAACGATGACCACGTAGGCGTGCGCGGGAATCGAGCTGCGCGCAATCCACTGGGGGATGTCATCGACGACGATCTCGGCGGCGGTGGGGAAGCGCTCGAGGTTGGCGAACTTCTCGCGGTCATCCGCCACGTGCACGCGGAAGCCGACTTCTTCCGCGATGCGCGCGAGGTGAAAGCCGACGTGGCCGGCGCCGACGATGTAGAGCTCGGGCGACGGTTCGATCGGCTCGATGTAGACGTCCATCTGGCCGCCGCAGATCAGGCCGGTCTCCTGCGCAAAGTCGTCGTCGAGCTCGTAGTGCACCAGCCGCGGCGTCCGGCTCAGGATCGCCTCGCGGGCCTTGCCGAACGCGTCGTTCTCGTAGCAGCCGCCGCCGATGGTGCCGACGATCCGGCCGTCGCCGAACACCAGCATCTTGGCGCCGACGCGCTGGGGCGTCGAGCCGGTCGTCGCCACGATGGTGACGAGCGCGGCCGGTTCCCCGCGCTCGAGCGCGTCGGCCACGGCGGCGAATACTTCGCGGTTCATCTCTGGTGATTATATGGGCCAGGACGGGCAGGATGGGCAGGATGGGCAGGATGGGCCGTCCCGATCCTGCCCGCGTCAACGGTGCAGATCGCAAACTTCGCGGGGCTCGGTGCCGGCGATAAAGCTCTCCGAGATGACCTTCGGGCAGTTCGGGGTGGCGAGCTTGCCGGTCTGCGCGTCGATGTCGACGAATACGATGCCGTCGGGGACCGCGAAGGGCACGCTGGCGCGGCCGGCGAGGGCGGCCTTCATGAACTGGGTCCAGATCGGCAGCGCGGCGCGTGCGCCGCTGAGGCCGACCGGCTGGTTGTCGTCGAAGCCGACCCAGACGACGGTGAGGAGCTCCGGCGTGAAGCCGACGAACCAGGCGTCGCGCAGATCGTTGGTCGTCCCGGTCTTACCGGCGGCGTCGAGCGTGAACCCCGCCGATCGGGCGCTTGCGGCGGTGCCCTCGTTCAAGACGCTCCGCATCATGTTGGTGACCAGGAACGTCGTGTCGGGCTTCGCGACCTCGCGCGCCACCACAACCTCCTTCCTGGTGACGTCCCTGCCGCCGCTGGTGATGCGGGAAATGTGCTGCAGCTGGCGGAGCATGCCGCCATTCGGGAACAACGTGTAGGCGGTGGCAATCTCGTACGGCGTCGCCTCGAAGACGCCGAGTGCGATCGACGGGTAGGCCTTCGGCGTCGCGCCGACGCCGAGCCTCTTCCAGAACGCGGCGACGCGGTCGTAGCCCGCCGCCTGCGCGACGTGAATCGTCCCCAGGTTGCGTGAGTGCGCGAGCGCGCGGCGGAAGGTGATCGGGCCGTCGTACTCGTGCTCGTAGTTCTCCGGCGTCCACACCTGGTCGTCGAACTCAAAGGTCTCCTGCTCGTCGATGGTGATCGAGGCCGGGGTGACGTCGGTACGCCCTTCCTGCCGCGCGTGCTCGAAAGCGGCGAGAAACACGAACGGCTTGAACACCGATCCCGGCTGGCGCCGCGAGACGATGGCGCGGTTGTACTGCGACTGGTTGTAAGAGCGGCCACCGACAAAAGCCAGGATCTCGCCGTTGCGCGGGTCGACGGCGATCAGCGCCGCCTCCGCCTTGCCGCGTTTGCGCTTCGACAGCAGCGCGTCCACCTGCGTCAGGCCGTCACGCACCGCGTCCTGCGCCAGCCGCTGAAGGTGGAGGTCCAACGTCGTATCGACGTCCACGGCTTGCGTCGCCGTCGCGGTCAGGCCGGGATACTGTTCCGCCAGCGTCTGGCCGACGAAGTCGACGAAGTACGGCGCTTCGGCTTCGAGCGCGCGCTGCACCACGACGAGCGGTTCGTGAATCGAGCGATCGGCGACGTCCTGAGAAATGTAGCCGGCGTCCACCATCGACTGGAGCACGACGTTGCGCCGGTCCTTGCAGCGGGCCGGGTTGTTGAACGGCGACAGGGCCGACGGCGACTGAAAGACGCCCGCGATGGTCGCCTCCTCGGCGAGCGTCAGGTTGCTGACATCCTTGCCGAAAAACAGCCGCGCCGCCTCCGGCACGCCGACAATCCCGAAGGATCCGCGCTGGCCGAGCGCCATGTCGTTCAGGTACATCTCGAGGATGGCGTCCTTGGGCGCGCGCGTCGTGATGATGAACGACACCCAGATCTCGAGCGCCTTGCGTCGCCACGACTTCTGCCGCGCCTCCTGCAGCGTCATGCCGGGAAACATCTTCGGCAGGAACACGTTGCGCGCCACCTGCTGGGTGATGGTGCTCGCGCCGCGGTCGTACCTCTGGCGGCCGCGGATGTTCGAGACGATGGCGCCGACCATGCCGATCGGATCGAAGCCGGGGTGCTCGTAGAAACGGCGATCCTCGATCGAGAGGACCGCCTGCTGCATGCGCTGCGGAATCGCCGAGAGCGCCACCGGCCGGCGTTTTTCGCGCTCGCCGCCGCCCCCGAGCGAGGTCAGCACCGGTGCGTCGAGGGTGACGCGCTCGGCCGCGGTCGCGCCGATCTCGAGGCGTTGCACCCGATCGGCCACCCGCGGCGCTGGCGGCGGCTTCCTTGCGCGCGCCGCGGCCTGTGGATTCGGCGCCGGGGGACGCTGAAAGACGACGCGGACCGGCTGTCCCTTCAGCTCGGTCGGGCGCGGCATGATCGCCACCGCGCCGGCGCCGATCGCGAACTCGCCGGCCTTCTGCAGACGATCACGATGCGCGTAACCGAGCTCGTTGAGCCGATCGACCAGCTGCTGCTCCGTCATCGACTGGCCGCGGCGCAGCTCGAGCGGCCGCGCCAGCACGCGCGGGAACACGGTCGTGCGCTCGCCGTGGAGGCGCGCGTCGATCAGCCGCGCGAATCGAACGTAGTAATAGCCGGCGAGGATGCAGAGGAGAAGAGCGGGGACGGCGAGCACGACGGCAGCGACACGAACCCAGCGCTGCCGCCAGATGCCGACGATTCGGATTCGGAATCGCGCCGCCTTCGAACGGGTTTTGCCCAGCCTAACCCCCCGCCTCCACTCGCAAGCGATCCGCCGAGTTACGGCGGGCCAGTGTCCCGTCCCCGGGAAGGGACACTAGATTGTGACAATCCAATGGCGCCCGAGATCGAGCGGCAACTCCTCGTCCAGACGATCGACGAGGGCCGGGCCGTACTGGTTCAGGAACGCGAGAAACCCGACGGTGCGCTCCTGCGCGTGGCCGCCGGGGAAGGCCAGCGCCCGCGCGTGGATGAACTGCCGCCGCAGCGTCTCGTCGCGGCGCTTGGCCGCCTGAATCATCTTGCCGTGGAGCGTCTGGAGGTCGCGCTGCATCCGCTCCAAGGTCGAGCGCGCGGCGCCTTCGAGCGTCGGATCGAGCGCCGGCATGGCCTGGACCAGGCGCGCCATCTGCCCCTCGATCGTGCGCTCCGCTTCAGTGAACGACTCCTCGACGGCGGGCGGAATCTGCGTTTTCAGCAGCTCATTGAGGGCGGCTTCGTCCTGCGCCTGCAGCGCCTCGAGCGGCAGCTTGTACTTCGTGAGGAAGCGCAGCGCCGCGGAATCGAGAATCGTCGCCGTGCCGCGCGGGTAGAAGAGCGGCATCGGCACGCCGAAGTGCTCATAGACGCCGCGCAACTGGCCGAGATAGGCGAGCTCGTTCGGCCCGGCGACGTAGCAGATCGTCGGAAACAAGGTGTCCTGGACGATCGGCCGGAGCAGGACGTTGGGGCTGAAGCCGCCCGGCGCGGTCGTCGCCTGTTCGACCAGCGCCGGCGCGGCGTAGTGCTCGTCGCCGATCACGAAACGACCGTCCTGCTGGCGGATCGCGCGGCGGCCACCGTCGATGTGGAACAGCGCAATCCCGTCGTCCTGCCCGTGAACCTGGGCGTGGTAACCGCGCGCCGTGAGGTCGGAGCCGGCCAGCGCCGCGAGCTTCACCGTCGTCCCCGGCATCGACAGCTCGCGTGCGAAGACCTGGCTGACGAGCGGTTTCGAGGCCGAGTCGGAGGAGTCGTACACGATCAGACCGCGGTTGCCGAGCACCTCCTCCATCCAGCGGCCGAACGCATCGGCCATGCCGATGCCAGGCGCGTAGGCGCGCCGCAGGCCGTCGAGGAGCGGGCCGCGGAATTCGGTTGGAGGGAGCAGGCGTTCGATTTCGGAGAGGACGTCGACGATGGCGTGATCGAGGGTGACGGTGGCGACTGGTGCAGGTTCGGCGCCCGGCCGCGCTGGAAGCGATACGCTTCGCGGCGCGAACGTCTCGTCGAACACCGTACACGACCGGACCTCCTCCCAGTCGTGATCCTCGGCGTCGATCCAGAAGACGGCGACGGCGGGGACCTTGTGATCGCGCGTGACCTGCTCAGCGAGCTTGATCGCGGTCAACGCCTTGAAAAGGGTGAACAGCGGGCCGCCGAACAGGCCCGCCTGCTGGCCGGTGACAATCGCCACCGTGCTGGGGTCGGCGAGCAGCGCGCCCGCCTCTCGCGCGCGCGGGGGCGAGCCGCGGCGCTCCTGCTGGTGCGCGATCACGGTCGCGATCTCGGTGCGGCGGCGGCTGTGCGCCTGCGTCCGCGCGATGGCGTCGGCCCAGGCGCTGTGATCGGCCGGATCGCCGGAGAAAAACGTCGCGACCGATCGGAAGTCGTAGGCGTAGTCGGCAGCGAGCCGGCGAATCCATGGAAACCTCCGGACGTCGACCGGAATGCGCACGGAAGGCCCGTCTGGAGTGGAAGTTGAAGGCTCGGCTGAGTTGACCTGCACCGGAACGCCTACTGTCTCAAAGGGCCGCGCGCACTGTCAAGCACGCGGACGCGCTATTCGATTGATGCAACAGCACTAAGACGCCGATCCGGCAGGCCTGGTTGCGTGATTTTCGTGTTACCATGAACCCGCCTTCCCGAGGAGTTCTTCACTGCACACTGACGCTGCTGGCGCTGCATCTCCCGACGCCTTCGGACCGTTTCGAGTTCTTCATCAAATTGGTGCGGGAACCCTCGGTCCGGTGTTCCGCGCGTACGATTCGACACGCGAGCGGCTCGTCGCCGTCAAGCTGTTCAAACTCGACCTCCCGCCGGAACGCGCGCACCATTTGGCCGCCGAATTCGAGCAGCTGATCGCCGCCGGGATCGAGCATCCGGCCGTGGTGGCGCCCCTTGCCACCGGCATCAGCGGCGTTTCGGCCTTTCTCGCCCAGGACTACGTCGCCGCCGACTCGCTCGACCTGGCCGTTCGCGAATACGGGCCGGCGCCGGCGGGCAGCGCGCTGCGGGTGGCGGCGCAGCTGGCGGGCGCGCTCGATGCCGCCGCGGCCGCACAAATCGCGCACGGCGCGCTGCACCCGCGCGATGTCCTGCTCTCGTCCGACGATACACGGCTGACCGGCCTCGGCGTCACGCGTGCGCTCGAGAAGGCAGGCGTCATCGCGCCCGTGCGCCGGCCGTACAGCGCGCCGGAGCGGATCGCCGGCGGCGATTGGGATCGGCGCGCCGATGTCTTCAGCCTCGCGGCGCTGATGCACGAGCTGATGTGGGGCAGGAGAGTCAGCGGCCTCGGTGCGAAGGCGGCCGGTAGCCTTACCGCCATTGCCGGCTCGGATCTGGCAGCGTTACAGGGCGTGTTCGCGCGCGCGCTGGCCGAAAACCGTGACGACCGGTTCGAGAGCGCGCTGGAGTTTGCGGAAGCGCTGCGGGCCGCCTGTCCCGGCGTCGCCGTCGCGCCCGAGCCGGCGGTCGTGCACAAGCGCCGCGCGGTCCGCGAGGAGGCGCCGCGCCTCCCGCTCGGTGAGGTCGTGGAGGAGGCGGTACCCGAAATCGAGTATCAGGCTGCGCCCGAGATGAGCCACGAACCGCTCCCGTTCGAGCCACCGGCACTGATGCCGGCCGGGCTGGTCACCGGTCACGATCCCGATGCGATGTCGGCGATCGATCGGACCCGCTCAGCCGTCTGGCCGCTGGTGCTCGCGCTGGTGGTCGGGATTGCGATCGGCTTCGCCGGCGGATTCTTCGCCGGCTCGCGCGAACAGCCCTCGACTGTCGCGGCCGCAGCCCCAACCGTGGTCGCGCCGGAGGGGCAGAACTCAGAACTGAGAACTCAGAACTCAGAACTCAGAACTCGGAATTCAGAACCCAAGAAACAGGAATCAGCCATCAGCAATTTGCAATCCGCTGCATCCGAAGGGCGCCTCCGGGTCCGCTCCCGTCCAGTTGGCGCTCATGTCGTCGTCGACGGCAAGGACTACGGCGTCACGCCGGCTGTGGTTCCCGACCTTGCGCGCGGCGCCCATCGGGTGACGATCACGCGTGACGGCTTCGCGACGCTGGAGCGCCGCTTCGTCATCAGCTCGGCCCGGCCGGCGCAGTCGATGACCGTGACGCTGCTACGCGCGGGCGCCGCCACCCCGGCGCGCAGCGTGGCAGCCGACGCTCCCGCCGCCTCGCGATTTACCGGCGCGCTCGCCGTCGATTCGCGGCCGGCGGGCGCCAGAGTCTTCGTGGACAACAAGGTCGTCGGGACGACCCCGATGGCCCTGCCAGCGGTGAGCGCCGGGTCGCACGTGATTCGACTCGAGCATGACGGCTACCTGCGCTGGTCCTCGTCCGTCCGCGTCATCGCGAGCGAACAGAACCGGGTCACGGCGTCTTTGGAACGATAAGAAGAACCGCGGGAAAAACAACGGGGATACATGGAAGCGATTCTGGCACTGGAAGACGGGACCTGGTTCAGCGGTGCGGCCGCCGGGGCGCAGGGCGAAGCGCGCGGCGAGGTGGTGTTCAACACCAGCATGACCGGTTACCAGGAAGTCCTGACCGATCCGTCCTACTCGGGACAAATCGTCACGATGACCTGCCCCGAGATCGGCAACTACGGCGTGTCGACGGAGGACATCGAGTCGCGCGGGCCGCAGGTGGCCGGTTTCATCATCCGCGACGAGTCGCCATTGGCGAGCAACTGGCGCTCGGAGATGACGCTCCGCGACTACCTCGTCGCCAACAGCATCGTCGCCATCTCCGACATCGACACGCGGGCGCTCACGCGCCAGCTGCGTTCGGGCGGCGTGATGCGCGGCATCATCGCGACCGGGAGCCAGCTCGATCCGACGGCGCTGGTCGAGCAGGCGCGCACGATTCCGCCGATGGAAGGTTCCGATCTGGTCAAGCAGGTGACGCCGGCCGAGGCATTCGATTGGCCCGAGGAGGCTCCGGGTGAATTCGGCGTCACCCCGGATCGCCTGCCGAAAAAGCGGCAGAAGGTCGCCGCCTACGACTACGGCATGAAGCGGAACATCCTGCGCCGCCTCAGCGCACACGGCTTCGACGTGAGGGTCTACCCGGCTACCACGCCGGCGTCCGAGCTGCTCAAGACCAAACCGGACGGGATCTTCCTCAGCAACGGTCCAGGCGATCCGGCGCCGCTGACCTACGCGATCGAAAACGCCAGGGTGCTGGTGGCGTCGAACGTTCCGGTGTTCGGGATCTGCCTCGGCCACCAGGTTCTCGGCCTCGCCATGGGCGGCACCACCTTCAAGCTGAAGTTCGGCCACCGCGGCGCGAACCATCCGGTCAAGAAGCTCGAGACCGGCAAGGTGGAGATCACGTCGCAGAACCACGGCTTCGCCGTCGACCCGGCCTCGCTCCCGGACGATGTCGAGGTGACGCATCTGAATCTGTACGACGGGACGATCGAAGGGCTGCGGCACAAGACCCAGCCGGTGTTCTGCGTGCAGTATCACCCCGAGGCATCGCCGGGCCCGCACGACGCCGACTACCTGTTTGACGACTTTCTCAATCTTATCGAGGGGACTAGGGGCTAGGGGCTGGGGGCTAGGCAGCCAGACCCTAGTCCCCAGTCCCCAGTCCCCACCAGATACATGCCGCGAAGAACTGATCTGAAGCGCGTCCTCATCATCGGCTCCGGTCCGATCGTCATCGGGCAGGCGTGCGAGTTCGACTACTCGGGCAGCCAGGCGTGCAAGGCGCTGCGCGCGGAAGGGCTCGAGGTGATTCTCGTCAACAGCAACCCGGCGACGATCATGACCGACCCGGAGCTGGCCGATCGCACCTACGTCGAGCCGCTCACGCCGGAGGTGCTGGCCGCGATCATCGAGCGCGAGCGTCCGGACGCGCTGCTGCCGACCGTCGGCGGCCAGACCGCGCTCAACCTGGCGATGGATCTTGCCGCAGCCGGCACGCTCGACAAGTTCCACGTCGAGCTGATTGGCGCCTCGGTGCAGGCGATCAAGGTGGCCGAGGATCGGCAGCTGTTCAAGGACGCGATGCGCGAGATCGGCCTCGACGTGCCGCAAAGCGGCGTGGCGCGCTCGCTGCCGGAAGCGGTCGAGCTCGCCAAGACACTGGGTTTTCCGCTGGTCATCAGGCCGTCGTTCACCATGGGCGGGGTCGGCGGCGGCATCGCCTACAACATCGAAGAGTTCCGCGATCTCGCCGAGCGCGGCATCGAGCTCAGCCCGGTGCACGAGATCCTGGTCGAGGAATCGGTGATCGGCTGGAA